>JAVWLC010000318.1:0-3164 GCA_036638175.1 Raoultibacter sp.
AGGAGAAACATCTATGGCTCGTCTTGTTGGTGTCGACCTTCCTCGCGACAAGCGCATTGAAGTCGGCTTGACCTACATTTATGGCATTGGCCTGACCACCGCCAAAACAATCATCGCTGAAACCGGTGTTGATCCCGACGTTCGAGTCAAAGACTTGACCGAAGACGATCTCGCCAAGCTGCGTGATTACATTCAGGAAAATCTCCAGGTCGAAGGTGACCTTCATCGCGAGGTTTCTCAGAATATCAAACGCCTCATGGAAATTGGCTGCTATCGTGGCCTGCGTCATCGTCGCGGTTTGCCCGTGCGCGGTCAGCGCACCCACACCAATGCGCGTACCCGCAAGGGTCCCAAAAGGCAAATCGGCGGAAAGAAAAAGTGAGGTAGTTAAGTGGCAGCTAAGAAAAACGTGCGCACGCGCCTCAAGCGTTCTGAACGCAAGAATATCGCCGTTGGCGCAGCACATATTAAATCAACGTTTAACAACACCATCGTGAGCATCACCGATCCTCAGGGTAATGTGATCTCGTGGCAGTCAGCGGGCACGGTCGGGTTCAAGGGTTCTCGTAAATCCACCCCGTTCGCAGCTCAGATGGCCGCAGAAGCAGCAGCAAAAACCGCAATGGAACATGGCCTCCGCAAGGTTTCTGTGTTCGTCAAGGGTCCGGGTTCTGGTCGTGAGACCGCTATCCGCTCGCTGCAGGCTGCTGGCCTCGAAGTCGCCAGCATCCAGGATTGCACACCTATTCCGCACAACGGTTGCCGTCCGCGCAAGCGTCGTCGCGTTTAACTGAAAGGATCTATAAATGGCTCGATACACTGGGGCGGACTGTAGATTATGCCGCCGTGAAGGAGCAAAACTGTTCCTTAAGGGCGATCGCTGCTATACGGACAAATGTGCCTTGGAGCGACGCAACTATGCGCCGGGTGAAGCCGGCAAAAAGCGCGTAAAAGAAAGCGAATATCGCATTCAGCTGCGCGAAAAACAGAAGACTAAGCGTATCTACGGAGTGCTTGAGAAGCAGTTCCGCGGCTACTATGACATCGCCAACCGCCAGCAAGGCGTTACGGGCGAAAACCTTCTTCGCATCCTCGAAAGCCGTTTGGACAACGTCGTGTACCGTTTAGGTTTCGCGAAGTCCCGTGCAGAGGCTCGTCAACAGGTTCGTCATGCCCACATCATCGTAAACGGCAAGCGCGTCGACATTCCGTCGTTCCGTGTCCGTCCTGGCGATGTGGTTGCGGTAGCTCCGAAAGCCAAGGATATGCTGGTTATTAAGAGTGCACTCATCTCCAACGAGCGTGTGCAGGTCCCCGCATGGCTGGAAGTCGACATTGAGAAGCTTCAGGGCAGCGTTCTTTCGCTCCCGCAGCGCGATCAGATCGATCTCGACATTCACGAACAGCTTATTGTCGAACTTTACTCGAAATAACATTGCGGCTTTATTAAGGAGGCTTACACACTATGACAGAGTTCATGAGGCCGACGGTAACAACGGAAGAAGTCAGCGAGACTGTTGCTCGTTTCGTTGTCGAGCCGCTTGAGCGTGGTTACGGTTACACATTGGGTAACTGCATGCGTCGAGTGCTCCTTTCCTCCCTGGATGGTTCAAAAGCAACTGCTATCCAGCTAGAGGGAGTGCAACACGAATTTACCACTGCTGAAGGCGTGATCGAAGATATTACCGACATCGTGCTGAATGTGAAAGGCCTGGTGTTTTCCGCACTTACCGATGACATCGAAGAGGCGACTGCTCACGTACTAGCTGAAGGACCATGTATGGTCACCGGCGCGGATCTTGATGTTCCCACCGAATTCACGCTGGTCAACCCTGAGCATGTCATCGCTACGGTTGCCGATGGTGGTCAGCTCGATATGACCATCCGCATCGGCGTTGGCCGCGGTTACGTTTCGGCTGAGCGCAACAAGCGCACCGAGGATCCAATCGGTGTCATCCATGTCGACTCGCTTTTCTCACCGGTTCGTCGTTGTACGCTCAACGTCACCGATACTCGCGTGGGTCAGCGTACCGACTATGACAAGTTGGTGCTGGAAGTTGAGACTGACGGTTCTATCGCCCCAAGTGAGGCGGTATGCCGTGCGTCTAATATCATCAACCAGTACATGGGCGCGTTTTTGGGACTTTCTGACGTCATTGAGGAAGAAGAGGGCGAAGTCGCCTCAATCTTCGCTCCCGAGGGCCAGGAAAGCAATGCAGAACTCGACAAGCAGATTGAAGATCTCGACCTTTCGGTCCGTTCTTACAACTGCCTGAAGCGTGCGGGTATTCATTCCGTACGTCAGCTCGTCGAATTCTCCGAAAACGACCTTTTGAATATCAGGAACTTTGGTGCGAAATCCATCGAAGAGGTCAAGGACAAGTTGATCTCGATGGATCTCAATTTGAAGCTATAGGAGTTATAAGATGAGACACTACAAGAAGGGTCGCAAACTCGGCACCGACGCGAGCCACACAAAGGCAATGAAGAAGAGCCTTGTGTCCGCGTTGTTTCTGAACGACCGCATTAAAACGGTCGATGCGCGTGCCAAAGAGATTCGCGGCGATGTCGATAAGATTATCACGTGGGCAAAGAAAGGCGATTTGCATTCTCGTCGTCTTGCTATTGCTGCTCTCGGTGATAAAGAACTCGTTCGCGAGGTTTTTGAAAAGGTTGAGCAGGGTATGTTTGCTGACCGTAACGGCGGCTATACCCGCATCATGAAGCTTGGCAACCGCAAGGGTGACAATGCTCTCATGGTCATCATGGAGCTCGTAACCGAGCCCGTGAAGAAGAAGGGCGAAGAGAAGCCTGCGGCGAAGAAGTCCGCTGCGAAGAAGGCTGCTCCCAAGAAGGTCGACGCTAAGGCTGCTGAAGCTGAAGAGGCTAAAGAAGCTGTCGAAGAACTTGAGCAGATTGAAGAAGCAGTCAAAAAAGAAGCCGAGGCTTCTGTTGAGGCTGCCGACGCTGCTGGCGACGAGAAGGCTGCTGTTGAAGCTGCTGAGACCGCTGCTGAAGCTGAAGAAGCCAAAGAGGCTACAGAGGCTAAGTAAGCAATCAGTTGCTTACATAAGCATGCTATGAGTGAGCGGGGGCCATTGGCCCCCGTTTTTCGATTCAGGAGGAGGCTACCTTGTTCAAAATAGGCGAATTCTCGCGTCTTT
>JAVWLC010000319.1:0-3160 GCA_036638175.1 Raoultibacter sp.
CCATTCGGGTCCGTAGATGAGTTTGGTTGCAAGCTCTGTTGCTTTGAAACACGTTGAGCTTTCCGTTCCCATATTGGGGGAGCCAAAGGTGAAGGCGAGTCGTTGGAGCGCAGAGCGCGGTTCTTTCGGGTCGCCTGTCATGAAGAGCACCTTTTCGGCACCGTACTTATCTTTGATGCCATTGAATTTCTCGGCAATTTCGGCAAGCGCTTCTTCCCAACTGATGCGTTTCCATTCACCTGCTTCACCCTTGGCGTTGGTGCGGCGCATAGGTGAGAGAATACGTGCAGGATCGTAAAGATCTTGCGTTGATGAGAGACCCTTTGCGCACAGGAGGTTGTTATTGTAGTCGGCGCGCTTTTCGAGGCGCAGAATCTTTTCGTCCTTTACAACTGCCTTGAGGCCACAGTGGGGGCCGTGGTTACACATGACGCAGTGGCTGTAGCGGAACTCTTCGGTTGAAGCATCATCTGCGAAAGCGAACGGAGTTGCTTCAAGAACGCCTGTTGAAGCAACGGCAGCGCTTGCTCCCGCAATTGACAGCATTTGGAGGAATTTACGCCTAGATACTTGCATCGTACATCACCTATTCGCTTTTATCGGTTGTGGACTTTTTCTTTTTGCTGTAGGCAATTCCGCCGCCTACTGCTGCAACCGCAGCTACGCCGACAACGCCAGCCACAGCAGCTACAGGCACGCCTTCGGGAGCTTTTTCGGCAGGTTCTGGTTTGCTCGTCTCAGCTTTGAGTGCTGCTTGTTGAGCCGTAACGGCATCGGCAAGATCAAGTGGAGCCAAGGAGCGATCCATGTCCTCAGGAATGACGTAGTACAGGCTTGTTCCCTTGACGTTGACAGCTTTTTTCTCGGCGATATATTTGGAGACATCGCTTTTGGGATCATTGACGTCACCGAAGATGCGGCATTGACCAGGGCAATGGACGGTGCACATGGGCTGCAAGCCTTCGGCGAGACGTTCGTAGCAAAACGTGCACTTCTCTACAACATTCATGCGTTTTGAACTCTTTTCTTCGCACGGCATGAGAGTTCTTTCGAAGTTGGTTGTTGAATTCTCGTCGATGGGGAAGCGGTGGCCGTAGGGGCAGGCATCGACGCACGTATTACAGCCTTCACAGAGCTCAAAATCAATAAGCACCGGTCCCTCATCGGACTTATAGGTAGCATCGTTGGGGCATGCTGAAACGCAGGGTGGATTCTCGCAGTGATTGCACATTGATGAAACGTAGCGCTGATGCGCATCGGGATATTCTCCCCATTCCAC
The DNA here is from genome assembly GCA_036638175.1 of Raoultibacter sp. GTDB lineage: Bacteria > Actinomycetota > Coriobacteriia > Coriobacteriales > Eggerthellaceae > Raoultibacter. Next base: position 1,280 of record JAVWLC010000319.1, read on the forward strand.
ATAGTTCATCATGTTGTAGTTAACGCCAGGACGAGTTCCCCAGCATTGTTTGCACGAAACGACACAGGCATAACAGCCGATGCATCGTTCGAGATTGATCACCATTCCGTATTTCGTAGCCAAAATATCTCCTCCTCGTCTTAAACGGAGCTTGTTGAGAAGCTCTCCATGTGTGATGCGAAATCGTTTTCGTGGCTCACCTCCTGCGACTCAAATCTAAAAACGATCAGCATCTGTGTCGTGACTATAGCGGTGGAGATTTTTTAGCGGTATCGTATGGTTCCTCCATTTTGCGTCTTTGGCATCGTATGTTTTCTATGATGCCCTATTGAACTGGGGAAATGCGGCATGATAAAACCTGGGTTTGCTACGAATTTGCAGCTTTTCGGTTGTGCGAGTTGGGGTCGTGCTATACTTCCAGCGCAGCTTGGGGTGCTGCATGTGATAGGGGGAGTTGTGCGTCGCGGAACCATTGGCGATTATTTAGGTAGTATTACGTTGGCTGACATCGTGAATGTTCGCATGGTTGGCTTTGCGCTGACGCGTGCATGGGCATACGTGATGTTTTTCAGCACGGTGATTCACTATTCGGTTCGCAATGATATCTCGCATCTCAATAGCACCGATACCTGGTCATCGCTTGGCCTTGTTGTCCTTATGGTGGCAAGCGCGCTCCTCTCGCAGCGATTTGCACGCTTGGTCATTGGAAAGCGATGGATTCAGATTGCCACACCTATGCTGCTTTTGATCATAACAGCCCTGCTGGCACTGGTTGAAGCTGACTGGTTTCGGCAGCCGTGGTGTTCGATTCTCTCTCTAGCGTCAGGTGTGGGACTTGGAATTTTTTATCTCGGATGGGGTCAGGCATACACGCGGCTTGATGAGACGAAAACAGCCGTGGAAGCGCTGACTTCATTTTTGCTTGCTGCTTTGATTTTCCCGGCTATTATTCTGCTGCCTCTTTTGGTGGCTGTTGCGGTAACCATGGCGTTGCCGCTTATCTCGGCATTCATTCTTTTTAAGCTGTTGGGGGTTTGGAATAGTCCTCCTGTATTGGAGCCCGTCAGGCTAGACAAGAGTCAATTTCTGATTAAGGCTCTGTTGTCAGTGGGTATCTTAGGATTTGTCGAAAGCTTAATGAGATCACTCTTTATTGAGGTCAACCCTGTTGTTGATGGAGGTTTGTATCCTTGGGTTTTCTTGGTGGCTGCCCTTCTTGCTGCTGTCATCATAAGTATCACGATCGTTTCTGACAAAAAGCCTGACTTTGGTTTTGCCTATAAGGTCGTTCTCTTTGTTATGGCATTCGTATTTTTGTTGCTACCTATTGTTGATCGGGGGACGTTTTGGGCAAACGTTCTGGCCCTCACAGGCTATAGCACAATCTCGCTGCTCGTATGGGTTGTCTTGGCGCGGACGACAAGCCGTTACCACCTGTCATCCATTGTTGTTTTTGGCTTCGGATGGGGCCTCATGGTCGCAGGAGGTTTGGCGGGTACGTTTATCGGAGGATTGCTTACCTCGTTTGTTGATTTGACCCCGCGTCTTCTGAGCTTGATTGCGCTGCTTTCAGTTTGCGCGTTGCTGTTTGCGTATCTGTTCCTTTTTAACGAGCGTTCCGTAGTTGAGCTTACCGTTGAAGGATCAGAGGATCCTGGTGGGGCACGTCCGTTTAGGCGTCGCTGCGAAGAGGTTGCCGAGACCTATAAACTCTCAGCTAAAGAAACCGAAGTTATGATTCTTGTTGCGAAAGGCCGCTCGACTCCTCGAATTTGCGACGAGCTCGATATTTCACAAGGAACGGTCAACACGCATTTAACTCATATCTACAAGAAGCTTGATGTGCACGATAAGCAGGAGCTTATCGACGTGCTTGAGGGT
>JAVWLC010000320.1:0-3154 GCA_036638175.1 Raoultibacter sp.
CTCATCGGTGGGGTTCACTAAATTAAAGGCAGGTGCTATGCTCTGTCGAAATCTGACCAAATGACTTAGCGAGAAGTCGGTTGGCCAGACACCTCGGGAATGAAAATCGAATTAGGAGCTCACTATGAGCCGGAAAAACCGGTTCGCCCGTTGCGGGACGGCAGCGTTGGCGATCATTCTTTCCGCATGCTTAACGCTATTCGCGTTGCCGATGGCGTCGCTTGCGGATACATCCGTCTCGAAAAATTCAACACAGAATCCCAATGGGGATGCACAACCGCGCGTTTCTCAAGACGTCGCGCTTGTTGAAGCTCCTGACGGGAAATCTTCCAATACTGACGCTCCTGAGGCTACGGTATCGGCCGATGATTCCGCTACCCAGGCTCAGCCAACACCTCAGCAAACGACAGCAGAAGTATCAGTTGATGGTGATGGGGCTCTGCATAAAACGGTGCTTGTTGATGGTCTGGAGTATCGCGTAAATACCGAAACTGCTACCGCTTCGTTGGTCGGTTGGTATGGTGAAGCTCCCTCAGGTGATCTTGTGATCCCCTCTCAGGTTTTTGATGATATAACAAGCTATTCCGTTGTCGCACTGGGTGATCCTGATGGAGTCCAATTAGGTGAATCCATCGATTCAAACCCGAAATCGGCTGGGGGGGGCGCTATTTCACTGCCCCTGAACTCAGGACGGTAAGTCTCCCTAGTTCCCTAGAAAAAATCGAAATTGCCTTTTTTTCGGACTGCAAAAATTTGCAGTCAATCGTTGTTTCTCCTCAAAATCAGACGTATGAATCATTTGATACTATGCTTTTCTCGAAAGGTCTCGAGAAGCTCCTGTTCTGTCCCGAGAACAAGGAGGGCGTAGCCCATATTCCCGATCAGACACAGGTCGTCCCGCCTTCTGCGTTCTCGCATAGCGCTAAGGTTTCCTCACTGTCGGTCGGGAAGGGCAACGTCGTATACTCCTCGTCGGGCGGTGTCGTTTATAGCTTTGATATGAAGACGCTTGTGTGTGCTCCGCTTGGTATTGGTAATGCGATCACTATTGCGCCAGAAGCGGAATTAATTGGGGAGTTTGCTTTGACGGGTTGCTCTCTTGTGGGCATCGTTTCATCAGGGAATATCGTGGCGATTGATAAAACAGCCTTCTCAGATGTCTCGAAAGAAAACGCAACCGTAGTTCTGCAGCCTGGAGCTGATCTAGAAAAGCGAAAGAGCGTGTGGGAAAAAGCAGGTTTTTCGAACTTCGAAACTGTGCCTGAACAGGAAGAACAAAAAACTCCTTCCGTGGAAGTTCCTGGGTTTGCTTTTGAGCTGCAATCTGATTACACCCTCTCGGTTTCTTGGCAAGGAGCTGCATCGCCAAAAGCTGATGTAGTTATTCCTGCCACGGCAGAAGTGGATGGTGTGACATACCGTGTTTCGAAGATTGCAGAGGCTGGGTTTAGTGCACTGCGCGAAGTGCAGTCGGTTTCGATTCCCTCGTCGGTAACGGAAGTGGGAGCTCGTGCTTTTTCCGATTGCCCGGCTCTGGTATCGGTCTCACTTGCGGAGGGAATTGTGCTGATTGGCGATTCAGCTTTTGCGGGAACGGGTGTTGAGCGGGTTTTGTTGCCTACATCAGTGCAGGAGGTAGGCAGTAGCACCTTCGCTGGTTGCGCAAATCTTACCCAAATAGTTGCTTTGTCAGATATTGAGTCTGTGGCAGATGATGCTATTTCTGGCTGTTCGGGAGTGTCTATTCTGACCCCGTATCGATCCGATGGTCTCTACCTATGGAACCCCGATATTGTTTCGTTGGGCAACCATATTAAGCCTTATGGGATAGCTGTTTCGCAAGATACGATCAATTTAGATATTCGTGAAGAGGGGGCCCTTTTTGAAGACGGCGAGGTCGTGCTTCCAGCGGAATGTGAGCTTTCGTTCTCGTACCCAGCTTCGTGTGTTTCTGTTTCGCCTGAGGGCGTCGCGTGCGCGAAGCAGGTTGGGGACGCTGTGGTTGCGGTCGAAATACGTTTTGCTGACAAAGTTCTAGCTCGCAAGGCGTTCGATGTGACGGTTTTGTCTGTGAGCGAGCAAAGGGACCTCACGTATATGAAGACTGTTCCATTATTGGATCCTGTGGCACCTTTTGCTGTCGGCGAAACAGTGGTAATTGACGTAGCTGAAAACCTTGTGTTTACGATCACACCTGATGGTTTAGGATATTCGGTCAAGGCAAAAGACGTGAATACGCTCAGTGGTAAGTTGGATATTCCTGCAATATATAATGGCTTGCCTGTCACCAAGATCGATGATTTTGGATTCAAGGGAGCAACGGGGATCACTTCTCTTGTTTTGCCTGATTCGATAAAAAATCTTGGTTACGCAGGGTTTATGGAATGTTCGGCCATACAAGGTCCACTGGTATTGCCGAGTGGCTTAACACGACTTGAAGATGCAGCGTTTTATGGATGCGGAAAACTTACAGGTTCAATTACTATACCTGCAACGGTTACGTATATCGGAGGCAATGCGTTCTTTCAATGCTCGGGCTTTACGGGATCACTCGTTATTCCTGATTCTGTAACAGCAATAGGTATTGGCGCATTCAACGGTTGTTCTGGTCTTACGGGTACGCTAACGCTGTCGCAAGCTTTAGACGCTATTCCTGACTATGCGTTTTATGGGTGCGGATTTACGGGTGCGTTATCGATACCTTCTTCGGTTACGACTATTGGTGATTTCGCCTTTTGGTGCTGTGCCGGCTTTGAAGGCTCTTTAGTTTTACCCGAAAAAGTTACTTCGCTGGGCCAATACTCATTTCAGGGCTGCAAAGGTTTGAGCGGTTCTTTGGTGATACCAGATTCTGTCACTACGATGGGGGCGGGTGCGTTCTTTGAATGCATCAACATGACAGGAACGTTGTCGATCTCAAAGTCGCTCACAGTTATTCCCGATAACGCATTCGCTGACTCTGGTTTTACGGGACCACTAACGATTCCTTATGGCGTGACTTCGGTAGGATACAACGCTTTCCTTCACTGTTATGGGTTTACGGGATCATTGCAGATACCTGAAACTGTTACGAAGTTAGACATTGGGTCATTCAATGCCTGCACTGGACTTACGGGTTCACTGACCATTCCTAGTACAATTACAGTTATTCCCG
>JAVWLC010000321.1:0-2057 GCA_036638175.1 Raoultibacter sp.
TACGGCCCGATTGTTTGTCTTCGCATTATACAAAAGAAACGGTGTAAGTCTTGAAGCTGTACCCACCGAAAAGGTTGAGATGGCCCTAACTCAACCTTTTGGACGGTTGGTATGGCTGCTGCTCTCGATACGATGCGTGTTGTTCGGAATTGATTTGTAAGCACTGAGTCTTCTGGCTATAGGTGCCCACCGAACGGAATGACGATTTCGAAAGGGAGTTATCATGACAGAAAAAGATAAGCGGGCAATGATGGGGGTTTCTCGCCGAAGTTTTCTAGCTGCGGCAGGTATAGGGGCTCTGGGGGTTGCGGGAGCCGGGATGTTTGGCTGTGCGCCAAAAGGTGCTTCTGAAGAGTCAGCGCTCGCTGCTGATGAGAAGACCCCCGTGGCAGCCGATGAGACACTTGATGTTCAAGTATGCGTTCTTGGCGCTGGCCCTGCGGGAGTTACGGCAGCTATTGAAGCGGCGGAAAAGGGTGCCGAAGTTCTTGTGGTTGACTTAAATGGTGCTGTTACAGGTAATGCGCACTCAGTTTGCGCCTGTTCGACTGATTATCAACATGCTTTGGGTAATGATGAGACCCCTGAGGAGTTTGTAGATTACCTCCTGCACTATGAAGATAACCCTATTGTCGATAAAGATTTGACATTGCTGGTTGCTCGGGAGTCCTCAAAATCGATCGAATGGCTTTCCGCTCACGGTGTTGAATTTTCAGGTGTTGCTACATCCGATCCTGAGCCCTTTGAGCTTCCTCGTATTTTCGTGACGAAGTACGGTCGGGATTCGCAAAAAGCATTTGTTGAGCCGTTATGGGCGGCGGCGCAGGCGGCGGGAGTGGAGTTTAAGTTTGAAACTGAAGCAACGGCTCTTATCCAAGATGCTTCTGGCGCTGTGGTTGGTGTTGAGGCAGTAGGCGCGGATGGTCATGGAGTAACGATCAATGCGCAATCAGTTATTCTTGCAACAGGCGGGTTTGGCGGCGATGATGAGCTGATGAGAAGGTACGCTCCCTGGGTTCCTAATTGCGGCGCTCTTGTGGCTCCAGGTCTTTGGACTCGTGGAAACGGTTTTGCTATTCGCGCTGGTCAAAAAGTTGGAGCGGAACTTTTGAGTGGTGGGGGCAACCTCATGTACAAGAATCTCGAAGGCGCAAATGCAGATCATGCTGGCATGGCCTTGCATGTGGGAGTTAATGGGCGACGTTTTTGCGACGAGAGCATGGGTCGGCTCGATCGTGCTGTAAAGGCAGCTGATTTGGGATTATCAGACATTTTCATTATTTATGATAGCGAGCTGCCAAATACTTTGTATACAGGAACGTCTTCGAGCGGTGGTACGGCCACAACCTCGGGTACGGGAGCAATCACTGATGCGCTACAAGCAGCTATTGACGCGGGCACGGTTTTCAAGGCTGACGCAATTGAAGCCTTGTCTCGCCAGATGGGCATCAAGGCGACAACGCTTGCTGATACTATTGAAACGTACAACGGATGGTGTCGTTCGGGGGTCGACGAGGAATTTGGGAAGCCGAAAGAGAAGGTCGGACTCGTTCTTGACCCGAATAGAGTTGATCCTAATGGTACTGAGCAGATTGAGAAGACCTTCTCGTTGCTCAATGAAATCAAGACACCTCCTTTTTATGCTACAAAGTGCTTCATTAGCAGCTATCAGTTGCCGGCAACGTTTGGTGGTTTGAGGATTAATGCGAAAGCTGAAGTAATCGACACGGATGGCAATCCGATTCCTAACCTCTATTCAGGTGGTGAGGCATCAAACGCCGCAGCGCTCGGTCGTGTTGACGTGATTGCTGGAATGCAGATGATGAACTGCTTCTGCTTTGGTCGTATTGCGGGTGATAGTGCTGCTGCGAATACAAAGAGCTAGAGTTTAGTTTACTGATTTTCTGCGATGCATTTTGGGAGCCGCTCATTGATTTTGAGTGGCTCCCTTCGCAATGGATAGCCCCTGCTTATTGATGTGCGTAAAACTCCAGCTTTGATTCTGGAGTTATAATCTGGGCATCTAGATTTGTCGAAAGGCGCTGTATGTCAACAGG
>JAVWLC010000321.1:2067-3151 GCA_036638175.1 Raoultibacter sp.
AGCTCAAAATCCATTCTTGCAATCGGAGCCGTTATGGTCGATGTCGTATGCCATATTCCGCAGCTTCCTGAACGGGGCGAGGGAGTTGTGGTTGGTCAGCGCGATACGCTCATTGGTGGCTGCGCGTTCAATTCTGGAAATATAATTCGTCAACTGGGTCGATCAGTTTATTTGTTTGCACCGATCGGCAAGGGTATCTTTGCCGATTTTGCTGAAAAGGCGCTTACTGAACGAGGTCTCGAAGCTTTGCATATCGACACCAACCTTGATAACGGATCATGTACCTGCTTGGTTGAGCCAGACGGCGAACGTACGATGATCACATCTCCTGGAATCGAGCGTTGTTTCGAATCATCGTGGTTTGATGCGATCGACCCCTCGCAGTTCAGCCATGCGTTTGCGGGTGGCTATGAGATTGAGGGAGCAGGCGGCGAAGCCATTATTTCATTTCTCGAGGCCAATCCGAGTATTGAGTTCTTCTATGCCCCAGGCCCTCGGATCACAGGCGTGGGCAGTGAGAAAACAACTCGCATCAACGCGCTGCGTCCGATCTGGCACCTCAATGATCTTGAAGCCCTGTCGTATACGGGCTGCGCGACGCTTGACGCTGCGGCACGGATGATTGTGGGGGAGTGTGGTAGCACTGTCGTCGTAACCGAAGGATCGAAGGGTGCTCACGTTTTCTCTGATGACGGACACCTTCTGGTTCCCTCTGATCCTATCGATCCTATTGATACGGTTGGGGCGGGAGATGCTCATCTTGGAGCACTTATTGCTGCTCGAAATGCGGGCTTGGGCTGGGAACAGGCGCTTGCGCTTGCCAATAATGCTGCTAAAGCGGTGTGTCTGGTTTCGGGCGGTTCGCTTTCTGATGAAGAATTCACCAATTGGGGAATTTCCATATAAATGAAGCCTTCGAAAAAGGGTTTGCGTCGTAGCAGCTCTTTTCCTCATACTGTTACGGTATGAACCACGGAGATTCTTGCATAAGTTTGTGAGATTACGGTGCGCGGAGTCCTGTTTGGTAGTGTCTTTCTATAATGGTGTTCTGAGAATCTGCCAGCGTATTTTTCGGCGGCTTTCG
>JAVWLC010000322.1:0-3142 GCA_036638175.1 Raoultibacter sp.
TACAGCTGCGAATCAATCTTGTCTGCAGGCAACGTCATAAAGGTGAGGTTGGAAATGCGCTTCGTAAAGTTACCGCCTGATGTCTTGTAGACCCATATCATGCAAGGATATCCCTGCGTGTTTGGCAGATATTCGCCATCCATCTTGGTAACAATCAGTGCATCGTTTTCGAGCAGCCAATCAATACCCATCTGAGCGTAGTCATAACCATCGCTACCGATGGGGCTTACCACGTTTGCGCCAGCTTTAGGCTTTGCGTAGTCAATGATAGCTGACAGCGGAATGCCCTCAACTTCACTTTGCATGATTGCTGCTTGTCCCACACCATTGATGGTGCAGTCCATTTTCATGACCTGCTTCTTGGTGCCAAACTGCTTTTCCAGTTCAGGCAAGGTCATCTCAACGGGATTTTCGCAATCGCCGTCAATGGAAATAACCCAGTTTTCGTAGATGGAAGGATCCTGCTTGGAGTCATCGGTCAGCCATTCGCTCGGCTCATCTTTGACGGTCTTGAAGATCCTGTTTTCAGCAGGGGTGATCGTGGTCTGATCGTAGGTGATTTTCGCCTTTGCGTCTTTTGCCGTTACGTCAGTAATACCCTTATAGAGGTTGTACTTTTCTTCATCCCAGCGATCAAATTCGCCAGTATCGGGATCGAGATAGTGGCAAGACTGGCATGTTCCCTGATCATCATCGGTAAACATGGTGCTCTTAAAGTGAGTCGTGTGGATGATGTCAGCAAGTTTGATTCCAGAATAAGAATCAGAGTGACATGCGATGCAATTCTGGTAGGACTGCTCGGTTGGATAACCGAAGAAGATGAGACGGTGATACGTCGGTAAGCTCATAAGAGCGTTCTCCAGCGTATGGCACGATGTGCATCCACGTTTATCAGCATCCAGATATGTGTTGTTCCAGCTCACAGGGTCTGAGGGAACGGGCTGCACCAAGAATCCGTTGCGATCGGTGTAGCGACGCGGCTCCTCAGCCTTGGCGTTTGCTTCATTCTTTTCTGAGTTCTTGTAGAAACCAGGCAGCGATGCAACATTGTCGACAAAGCGGCCTTCTGTAGGAAATCCACTGAATGTCGCAAGCTCATCAACCGCTGATGCGCCCGATTCGTCGGTTGCCTTTTCTGTTTTCTCAGTCTTTGAGCCATCCGAACTTGAAGTGTCGGTTGATGGTTTAGGACTGCATCCCCAGATAGCAAGCGAAGAAACCAGAGCGATCGACAGCAGCACAATGATTGCTTTCATATTGACTCGCAAACGCTGAGGTGAGTCCTCTTTGATGGTATCTTTCATTGATCCTCCTTCGTTGAATAGAAAAAACTACCTATTCCCCTTTCTATCCGATATCCCTTCTTTTATCGCCTCGATGCTTTGGTGTGCGCACACACAAATCCCCCGTGCGCACCCAGTATCGTTTGGCTTAAGGCTTGTCTTTCAGTCGGCCACGCCTATGCGGTCCGTCCAAGTCAGCTATCGGTGTACGACGGAAGTCATAATGCTCAACGTAGGTTTTATCCAACAATGATTTCTCATAAAACCCAATGTCTTTGTTGTATTCAAACGCTACATCCTCGGTACTCTTAAACTCATCGCGCAATGATCCGTCTTCGTGGTAATAGTGATAAAAAGCATCGGGACAGTGCGCCTTCAGGTACTCAGGAAACACTGAAGTAAAGTTGTCTGACGCAACAAAAAAATGGCGAATGCCGTCATCATGTTGTCGCAAAAAACCGCTATCCAAAAGACGCGCATAATCACTGCGTGCGCACGGGTAAGAAACGTCGTAACGTTGTTCATGAATGGCGTACGTAAATTCCGCGTTGCTGTGCAAAACAGCTTCAAGCAGCACTTCCTTCTGACGGAAGTTCATGCTCTCATCAGCATCGATAATGACACGCAAACGCTCGCGACGTCGGCTCATGCCATCAAGTTTTGTCATGATCCAGCGCTGCTCGTACACTATACATTCAAGAGCCTGCTCGAAAAACCGCGTCCAATCATTAAAACCATCGCACGCAACAGCAAGCTCATCTGGCTCACACGTTAGACCATACTCTCGCTCACCACATTCTTCCTGAGCATACAACAGTTCAACTACAGGAATATGTGCTGAGAAGTGATAACCCGAACGGTGGAGGATCAGGAAATACATGACATAAGCAAACACACTGTTTCCTGCTGGGAATAGCCGAAAGGTTATAAAGTAATGAAGCGCAATCAGGGCATTAACGAGAGTATGGTTGCCACCTTCCCAGCTTTCGCGCGCGCTACCGTCAAGACCGTCCGCGTGAACACTTTCTTTGGGTGGGCACAGCTGCATACAGAACGATTCAAGGGCCTTCGTGCGCAAATCGCCCACCATACTTGCGCTCGATCCCCCAATTTCACATACCTCATGAATCGAAATACCTTCAGTAAGCTTTGCATACAAGTCTTCGATAAACGTAGCCGTCAGAGGCTCTTCGCGATATTCTTCGATTCCAATGAGAATCTTGCCTGCGTTAGACACCAGAAGCTCCGTACCATTGATGGGCTCACAAGCGTGTACGCAAACTCGCTTGAGCTGCACTGAATCAAGGTCGGGATTTTCGAGCATTGCTGCGGCTACCACTTCTCCAGCAGCTAGACTCAGTTCATAATGCCCGCCTTCAGGCTCTGAGAGAATATCCTCGTAGTGAACAGCAAGGCCTTCGTTGATTTGAAATGTTTCAAGGAGTTCATACATATACCACGTAGGCGCATACCAGCAATTTGATAAAAGCTGCGAATCGGAACTACCACCTGGCACCGTTGCGTCAGTGGGAACGGGTAAAAAATGCCCTTGCGACCGACGCAAGACATTGATCATTACCCAATAAATTGACAAGTCTTGCGATGACACATCTAACGCTTCGGAAAGAGATTCGAGCGTGTGTGCTTTTTGAGCAACCAACGCCAAAACGTTTCCCAAAAGCGAGTGATCATTCACCTCAACCTTGTTTCCCATGAAGCCTCCCTTTACCCCATCTCGTGCATCTTCGCAGATACATGCCCTATTCTTCAAGAGCTTGGGCAATGACTAGAAAGTATTTTCTACAGCCAGATACAACTTCAGAAATGCCCAAACACCTGTATACTATTTGGAATGAAAA
>JAVWLC010000323.1:0-3130 GCA_036638175.1 Raoultibacter sp.
TGCTGAGGTTGAAAATGAAATTGCGCGTATGGCGGAGCAATTCGCTGAGTTCGTGACTGACGATCCTCATCCTGTTCAGTCAGGCGATTTCTGCCTGCTTGCCATCGAAGCAAAAAAAGACGGCGAGATCATGCAGGGTCTTACTACTGAGGGACGCACGTATACCGCTGGCGCAGGCCTTATGCCCGATGGGTTCGATGAGCAAGTGATCGGCATGGACGTAGGCGAGACCAAGTCTTTTTCATTTGAAGGTCCGAGTTTTGATGAGCAGGGAAATCCCGCCGACGAAACCATTGAATGCACCGTTACGGTTAAGGAAATCCAGAAACGTGTAATCCCTGCAATTACAGACGAATGGGTCGAGAAGACGATGCCGATATATCGCGGAGCTGAGGCATTGCGTGGCAGCATTCAAGAGCGCATCGAGAAGGGCCGCCGCGCAGAATACGACAACTATCTTCGTCAAATTTCCGCAGCTGAACTTGCGAAGCGCTTCACGGGTCGTATTGATGATGCCGTTTACGAAGCAATGCAGCAGTCCATGTTGACGAACCTGCGCAATGAACTTGAACAGCAAGGCCTGACGTTTGAGCAGTTTGTCCAACAAAATGGAGGCGAACAGCAATTCAATATGTTCCTCATGATGCAAATCCGTGAAACGCTCGTACAGGGCTTTTCTCTCGATGCTTTGTTCCGACATGAGAATATGGTTGTAACGGATGAAGACATTCTTGAAGCATGCAAGCTTATGAACGCGCAGCAGCCTGAAATGGCTCGCGATCAGATGCAGCAGTCGGGCCGTGGATTTGCGCTTCGTGAAATCGCAGAACGTATGAAAGCAAACCAGTGGCTTCTTGATCACGCAGAAGTGACGATTGCTGAACCCGAGAAGCACTAGGTTTATCTCAGGGTTTTTGGGCGGTCGTCGAAAAGCGACCGCCTTTTTTATTTCCCAAGCGATCAATGCTTGTTCAGAGCGTTACAATACGCAGTTATACATGAAGGCATGTATACACAAAGAAAGGTGGGAGAAATGGCTACGGACAACAAGCTCGGAAGCAAAATCACAACGTTGCGCGAATCACTGCAACTGACGCAGGATGAGCTCGCCCTACGGTGTAATTGCGATGTCGAGGTTATCCAAGGCCTAGAGTTGGGGCAGAGGGCCCCCTCACTTGCACCGCTCATTAAGATTACTCGTGCCTTGGGCGTTCGCTTGGGTACTTTGATGGATGACGATGAAACATTTGGTCCCGCTTACACGAAAGCTACTGATGTCGAAGAAGCTGCACGGATGCACAGTCTTGAGACGGTGTCCGATGCGGGGGATCTGAGATTTTTCAGCCTCGCCGAAGGACGGCCCTCTCGGCATATGGATCCGTTTATCATCACCATTAAGCCGTCGGGGGAGACCGATCATGAGCTCTCGCAGCATGAGGGTGAAGAATTTCTCTACGGCATGGAAGGTTGTGTCGAGATTGAGTACGGTAAAGAAGTTTACGTACTCCATCCTGGCGAAAGTCTGTATTACGATTCGATCGTACCGCATCAGGTACGTGCTCACGACGGGCAGAGCGCGAAATTTTTGGCCGTTGTGTACACGCCACTGTAAGGGGTTTGCAATGAATGAACAAACTGAGTATCGAGGTGAACCTGGTTCGCCCGACTATATCTTGCATTCCGAAGAAACAATCGGGCAGTATTTTCGCAACCAAGTGGCAATCGATCCTGATCACGAGTTTGTTGTGTATCCTGATCGTGATCTACGTTGGACTTACAAAGACTTTGATGAGCGAACCGATAACCTCGCTCGTGGATTACTTGCCATTGGTATGAAACCAGGCGATCACCTGGGTGTTTGGGCGCGCAATATTCCTGACTGGCTCACGTTTATGTACGCGACCGCAAAAATTGGTGTCGTGATGGTTACGGTGAACCCTGTCTACAAGAGCCACGAGCTCGATTACGTGCTTAAGCAGTCTGACATGAAGGCACTGTGCATCATCGATGCATTCCGTGATGTCGATTACCTTCAGATCATTCGCGACCTCATTCCTGAGTCGCTTACCTGCCAGCGTGGGCATCTCAAAACCGATGAGTATCCTGTGCTTGAGAATCTCATCTACATGGGTCCCGAAAAGCATCGCGGATTCTATAGCGTTCCTGAGCTACTGTTGTTGGGTGAACACACCCCCGATGATGCCCTTATGGAGGCAACTGAGCACTTCAACAACAACGATGTTGTCATGATGCAGTACACAAGCGGCACGACGGGATTCCCGAAGGGTGTCATGCTGACGCATCGCAACATTTTGAACAACGGGTTTTATATTGGCGAAGGCCAAGCGCTTGTGCCTGATGATCGCGTGTGTTTGCCCGTACCGTTCTTCCACTGCTTTGGGTGCGTTCTTGGTGTTATGGCGTGCTTAACGCACCGTACGACGATGATTATCATTGAGAGCTTCGAAGCGGTGCTTGTGTTGCAGGCAATTCACAAGGAACGTGCAACGTCGTTGTACGGTGTACCAACCATGTTCATTGCCGAGTTGAACCATCCTGACTTTGAATCGTTTGATCTCACGAGCTTACGTACGGGTATTATGGCGGGAAGTCCGTGTCCTCCCGAAACAATGCGGCAGGTTATGGACCGCATGTATATGTCTGAGATTACTATCTGTTACGGGCTTACGGAAACGAGCCCCGTGTTCACGCAGACAACCGTGCATGATGATATCGAGCATAAGTGTGAAACGGTCGGGCGCAAGCATGAGCCCGTACTCGTAAAGGTCGTCGATCCTGAAACAGGGAAGTTGTGTGGTGTGGGGGAGCCTGGTGAGTTGTGCTGCAAAGGGTACAACGTCATGAAGGGCTACTATAAGATGCCTGAAGAGACCGCCCGCGCTATCGATGAAGATGGGTACTTGCACTCGGGTGACTTAGGTACTGTCGACGAAGATGGATACTATCGCGTTACCGGTCGCGTTAAGGATATGATTATTCGCGGCGGCGAAAACGTTTATCCGCTTGAGGTTGAAAACTTCTTGCTTTCCATGCCGGGTGTGCTTGATGCTCAGGTTGTCGGAATCCCCGATGAAAAGCTCGGTGAAATGGTTGGCGCGTTTATTCGTAC
>JAVWLC010000324.1:0-3107 GCA_036638175.1 Raoultibacter sp.
CCACGGCAGCCACCACCACCGTTGCGAAACCGCTTGGGCACTGCTTTCCGCAAACGAGCCCTTCGACGGCACGCGCCCAATCCGAGCGCTCCATGTGCGAGCAAGCAGCCTCAAAACAATGGACACACCCGAGCAGCTCTCGCTTTTCGAAGACAAGAGGATCGAAACCGAAGAGCTCGACTGCACCATTGATGATTTGCGACATCGTTTTGGTAACACCATTATTCGTCGCGGCATTGAACTTACCGATGAAGCAATCAATGGCCTTGATATCAAGGGAGAGAACACCGTCCACCCAGTCGGGTTCTTTCACGTGTAGGTGATAAGAGATGAAAGGAATTGAAAGCCGCCGCAAGCGCTACGTCACCGTGAGCGCACGCTTTGATGAGGAAGGCGTTGTCACTCCCCTGTCCGTTACCTGGGAAGATGGTCGCACCTTCGAGATCGATCGAATTCTCGACCGCCGCCAAGCTACGTCACTCAAGGTTGGCGGCAACGGCGTTCGCTACCTCGTGCGCATTCTCAACAGCGACACGTTTCTCTACTACGAAAATCCCCGCTGGTTTGTGGAGGAGAAGATTCGGGGATAGCTCGAAACCCCGCAACAACGAGCCCCGTGAGCGCTTGGCAACAAAACATCTCCATGTGGGCTCGAACGATTTCGCTGAGAAAAGATACAACCTATACTACAAAAAGCAACGCCGTCCTGAGAGCCCTCAACCGAAGGAAAGCGCCATGTGTGGGCATTTTATTCTTGTTCCCCGAGATATACTTGATGAGATCATCCGTGAGATCGAAATAAAGAACCACGTCAACGTTATGCCCGATTGGCCAGCGCGGCGCATTGATGCTTACCCGAAATCAACGGTTCCCTTAATCGTACCCGATGCAGCTGGTCGACTTTCCGCACAAGAAATGCAGTGGGGTTATCCTGTTCCTTGGAAAGCGGGTGTTGTTTTTAATACCCGAGCAGAAACCGCTCTTGGAGACAAAAGTAGGATGTGGCGCGATTCGCTGCTTAACCGCCGCTGCATTGTCCCTTCGTTCGGCTTTTTCGAACCACACCAAAGTGAGAAATCCTTAAGTCCAAAGACCGGCAAAGAGATCAAACGGCAGTATCGATTCGATATGCCCGACGGCGGTTTGTCGTTTATGGCAGCCATCTATGAGGAGGACCATTTTTCGCTTATGACCACTGCCCCAAACGCTTCGGTATCCCCTGTCCATAATCGCATGCCTGTTGTACTTCTTGAAAACGAACTGCGCACATGGCTTTCCGATGACTTCGAAAAAGTATTCGATCGCTCGGCCCTTGCGCTTATCGCGCAGCCAGTACTTGAGCCTTAAGTCAAATCCAAGCAACAAACTATCTTCGATCAAACCGGATGCCTTTCACCCCATCTCGTAATCTGTTACGATATGCCCGCTTGCACATTAAACACACTACATGCCAATCCAAGGAGGTCCATATGGATGAGCATACACACAGCATAAGCAGGCGGGCACTTGTTGGCGGAGCAGCAGCTTTTACTCTTGCATCACTCGCAACGCCTTCCTTTGCATTCGCCGAGACAACATCAGACCAAAAACGCGCAGAGGCCGACGCCGTGCGCATACAAATCCGAGATCTTCAGGGCAAACTCAACAAGGCCTCAGATGATTACTATGGCGCACTATACGCCCAAGAAGCTGCCACAAAAGCAGTTGATGACGCACAAAAGCGCATCGATACCGCCACAGGTGAGATTGCCAACCTCCAAGAGAAGCTTTCAACTCGCGTTTCAAGCATGTATCGAAGTGGCGAAATATCGGTTGTCGACTTACTTTTAGGTGCATCATCATTTGAGGAATTCGTTACCAACTGGGATCTTCTCAACAAAATGAATCAAAATGATGCCAATATGGTAGCCCAGGTTAAAGATTTACGTACCGAAATTGAGCAACAAAAAGCCGAAGCGTCAGCTCAAAAGATCATTGCAACCGAAAAAGCTGATGAAGCAAAACGCATTGCCGATCAGGCTGCAGTAACCGTCAGTGAGATGCAGGGAATCTACAATTCGCTCGATGCAGAAGCGCTTGCTTTGCTTGCAGAAGAAGAGGCAGCTGCCCGCGAGGCGCTGTGGGCTCAACAACAAGCACACCAAGGAAATACTTCTGACTCAGGAACCAACCAGGACACAACGCCCAGTCCAAACCCAAGTCCAAGTCCCAATCCAAGCCCCAGCCCGAGCCCAAACCCTAGTCCAAATCCCACTCCCGCACCCGATCCCGTGCCCGATTACGGCACCTCATATCCAGAGGTTGCTGATCTTGCCCTCTCAAAGAAAGACTGCCCGTATGATTGGGGCGCAGAAGGCCCTGATGCCTTTGATTGCTCTGGACTGATAACGTGGGCATTTAGGCAGATTGGTATCCACGTGCCTCACCAAACCGAATCCCAATTTTACGCCGCAAAATGGCGAGGCCCCGTCTCGCAGGCACGCAAAGGCGATGTTCTATGGGTTGGGTATGGAGACGGCTACAATGGTCATGTGGGCATCGCTTGCTGCGATGGAGGCTCTTGGTATGTCCACGCCCCCACCTTCAACGATGTAGTCAGAGACGACTACCCGCTTTCGTGGGCAGGATTTACCCACGCTCTTCGCTTCTAGTAAAACGCAAGTTAACCTAGGCTTTTCCGCAAAAAGGAAAAGCCTATTTCACGCGCTCCGCAACATAGCAATGATGAATTTTGGGGTTGCGCGAAAAGTCCTCAGGGATAGTTTGCGCTGATATATCAGTTAACTTAACTCCGTAGCGCTCAAGCGATGCTAGATCAGGCTTAAACGATCGAAGGTTGCAGGAGAAAATAGCCTTACCGCCAGGTGTAAGCAAACGCGATACGCCAATCAGCAACTCAACATGGTCACGTTGAACAGACCACGTTTCTTTACCCATCGACTTCGAGTTTGAGAACGTCGGCGGATCAACAAAGATGAGGTCATAACGACGCGTTGATGATCGTTCATCTGAAATCCACCGTACAACGTCAGCCCTGATGTAGCGGTGTTTCCGCCCATGATACCCATTGAGCCCCATGTTACGCTCGGCCCACGAAAGATACGTTT
>JAVWLC010000325.1:0-3102 GCA_036638175.1 Raoultibacter sp.
CCGCGTTAACGGAAATGAAGGAATATTTTTCGTCCCGATCCATAATCACCCTTTCATGTATAGAGCGATTATAGTTGATTCTATTCCCTGATGCCCTTGTCCAAATAATATCCATTGGCAGAAAAACGCTTTCGATACGTCAAAAAGCACGCCATAACAATGGCGATGGTATTAGCAGCTGACAACATCAGCATAACAACGATCTGGTATTTTGCCGCTGCAAGCGGATCAGCACCTGCCAGCAACTGTCCACTCATCATGCCAGGAATGGTAACAATGCCCGCAGCAGACATGGTAGCAAGAACGGGGGTCATACCCGCACCAATAGCAGCCTTAATTGAAGGAAACGCTGCTTCACGTGCGGTTGCGCCAAGGGCTGTCAACGTAAACATCTCATCGCTTCGTGAATCCATATCGGAAAACAAGCGATCGACTGCCACAGCAATCGCGGACATTGCGTTGCCAATAATCATGCCTGCGATAGGAATCAGTTGACGAGCGTTGTACCACGGATCAGCGTGAATCACACCTTCAACTACAATAAGTCCTACACTGATTGACGAAACGAGAAGCGAAAGAAACACTGCAGGAACTAGACCTCTGACCTCGCTTTTTACTCTTGATGTAGCAATTTGGGTAGCTGCGGCAATCATGAACGCAAGCGCCAATAGGACAATCCACCACGTCTGCCACTCGAACAAATACTGCAAAACAAAACCTGCAGCAAGAAGCTGCAAGAAGCAACGCACAACCGATACAGCAATCCGTTTAGTCTGACCGAGCTCAAGTTTGTAGGACACGATCCCTGCAACAAGCATGAGTGCACTTGCTGCAAAAAGCTCGACGTATCCGATATCAACAACGCCGCCATTCATCACGCATTCACCCCCGATGTCTTATATGTCAGCAAGCCATCCTTCAAGGTGAAAGCCCCCGCGGCAAACCCATCAGCCGCGCGATGCCGAATACGCAAGCATGTCATACCTGGACCAACGAGCGCTTGCGTAAGCGTTCCCAGGGCATGTGCAGACTCTGAATCAAGCGCCGCATCGACTTCGTCGAGCAACAGCACAGCAGGCTTCGTTGCGAAGGCACGAAGAAGCGCTACACGAGCTGCTTGTCCGCCCGAAAGTTGTGAGATATCTCGATTAAGTTCGATGTCGGTCAACCCCGCTTTTGCCAGCAGATTAGCAAGCTGTGCATCAGCAGGCGACGTTTCACCTGCGTGGACTTTGAGCGTCCAGGGCAGCACTAGGTTGTCGCGCACCGTTCCCGAAATAAGCGAAGGCTTCTGGGGAACAAGGCATACGTGCTTGCGCCACACAGTTGGACGCATGGTTTCGGCTGATTCGCCACGCAACAATAATTCACCACCATCGCGCTCCAGAAGCAGCGCGCATACTCGTAACAGTGTCGACTTGCCCGAGCCCGAAGACCCAACCAAGTCGTAGATCGTCGCTTCTTCAAGCGCGAACGACAGATCAGTAAACAGCGGTACCGAGGCACCCTCGCGCGGATAGGATACAGCGAGATGCCTCGCTTCGAAGATTGTCACTACTTGTGCTGCCTATTCCACCACCATGCACCAATAAGCAGGACACAGAAAACAACATCGGCTAAAAATGCTGTAGATGATTCCATTGCCATCCTTTCGTGCACTGGCTTAATTACTATGATTGTCTCAAATAAAAGTATACTCGCCTTACACACCAAGGCAACCCGATGGAAAAGCGGTTGCACGACCGTAACGTCGCGCAACCGCTGCACGTGCTACTGAATACCGGGAATACTTGGGATGCTAGCAAAACCGACTTCGAGCTCTTCATCGGTTGGGATGTAATCGGTCATTTCGCCGCGATTGAACGCATCGTAGGCCATCATATCGAAATAGCCCGTGCCCGTAAGACCAAACAGGATTGTCTTCTCATCGCCAGTCTCGATGCATCGCTTTGCCTCTTCGATTGCCTGGAAGATTGCGTGAGCGCTCTCAGGAGCAGGCAAGATGGTTTCGAGCCGAGCGAAGTCAACCGCTGCCTGGAAGACATCAGTCTGCTTGACCGCCACCGCATCGAGATATCCATCAGCCTTAAGTTTGGAAACAATAGGACTCATGCCGTGATACCGCAAACCACCCGCATGATCGGCGTTTGGCTGAAAGCCGTTGCCGAGCGTGTACATCTTAGCGAGCGGACAGGTCTTGCCAGTGTCAGCAAAATCATAGGCATAGCGACCACGTGTCAAGCTCGGGCAACTTGCAGGTTCAACAGCAATGAACTGCGTATTGGGCTTGATGCCCGTGATCTTATCGCGCATAAACGGAGCAATGAGACCAGCGAGATTCGATCCACCACCTGCGCACCCAATCACAACATCGGGATATTCGCCAAGCTCCTCAAATGCAGTATGCGACTCAAGACCGATAACGCTTTGATGAAGCACTACCTGATTGAGCACCGAGCCAAGCGTGTAGCGTCCCTTGTTGTTTGGGATATTCAGCGCACGTTCGACGGCCTCAGAGATAGCCGTACCAAGCGATCCCGTTGAATCAGGATGCTCAGCAAGCATTTTCCGGCCGATTTCAGTCGTGCTTGACGGCGAAGGGGTTACGCTGGCGTTGAATGTCTCCATAACGCTACGTCTGAAGGGTTTTTGCTCGTATGAACACTTCACCATGAACACATCGAGATTAAGTCCAAAATGATCGGCGGCCTCAGAAAGTGCGGTACCCCACTGACCAGCACCCGTTTCGGTAGTAATTCCTTCGAGATCCTGAGCCTTGGCATAATATGCTTGCGCGATAGCCGAGTTGAGCTTGTGTGAACCCGAGGTATTATTACCCTCGAATTTATAGTAAATTTTGGCAGGCGTACCAAGTTCACGCTCGAGGTTATAGGCACGGCACAGCGGCGAGGGACGATAAATACGATACATCTCCTGCACAGCTTCAGGAATATCAACATAGGCAGTTACATCGTCGAGTTCTTGCCGAATAAGTTCGTCGCAAAAGACAGGGGCCAAGTGCTCGGGCGTAGCTATCGTACCATCGGGCAGACGCAGGGGATCGGGCGGCTCGGGCATGTCGGCGCGCAGGTTGTACCATTG
>JAVWLC010000326.1:0-2395 GCA_036638175.1 Raoultibacter sp.
GATGGCTTTTGGCATGAGGTTCCTTTCGTGTGGCAATCCAAGCATTGTACGATAAGGGTATTCCGATGCCAAACCGAGATGAGTCATGCCACATGTAAAGGAGTAAGCACGCTGCAGATTGCAGCGGATATCGAAGGACCAATCTGGTGTAATGAACTGGGGATGATTCGTCAATCACTCGTTACCTAGGCTCAACGTGTCACTGCTACAATTGTCCTCACTTGTTTTCGCATTTTTAGCGGGGACGCACTCTTTAGGATGCTATCCGATGCGTTGGTGTCGCGATACCGTCCAGAGACCACATCGGATGAGTGTACGGGGATAAGCCATGATATCAGTACGCAATATTATTAAGAATTTCGGGAAAGTTGAGGCCCTCAAAGGCGTCTCGCTTGAAGTAGCTGAAGGCGAAAAAGTAGTTGTCATTGGGCCTTCTGGCTCGGGTAAAAGTGTTCTTATACGTTGCATTAATGGACTTGAAGTTCCTGATTCTGGTGAGATCATTGTCGACGGCATGAATCTGTCTGATCGCAAAGTGAACTCGCGAGCACTCGCACGCGAAGTTGCTATGGTGTTCCAAAGCTACAATCTTTATCCGCATAAAACCGTACTCGAAAAT
The DNA here is from genome assembly GCA_036638175.1 of Raoultibacter sp. Classification (GTDB taxonomy): domain Bacteria; phylum Actinomycetota; class Coriobacteriia; order Coriobacteriales; family Eggerthellaceae; genus Raoultibacter. The sequence goes on from JAVWLC010000326.1 coordinate 620, forward strand.
GTAACACTTGCTCCCATCAAGGTGCTCAAGATTGATAAGGCAGAGGCTGAGCGAACGGGTCTTGCGTACCTTGAGCGTGTTGGACTTTCAGACAAGATCGATAAATACCCCGATCAACTGTCTGGTGGACAGCAGCAGCGTGTGGCAATTGCACGTGCTCTCAATATGCATCCCAACATCATGTTGCTCGATGAACCAACCAGCGCTCTTGATCCAGAAATGGTGCAAGAGGTGCTCGATGTTATCAAATCGCTTGCCGAAACCAACATGACAATCGTTATGGTCACGCACGAAATGGGCCTTGCACGTGAGGCAGCTGACAAAGTTGTCTTTATGGAGAATGGCCTGGTTGTTGAGCAAGGAACACCTTCCCACATCTTTGATGATACGGACAATGAGCGCATCAAGAGTTTCTTGTCGAAGATCCTGTAGGTGATGACATGCTGACACGACGAAACTTCATACGGGTATCCGCGCTTGCCGCGGGAACCGTTGTGCTCGGGGGTGGATTGGCTGGCTGTGCAAGCGATGATGTGTTGCGTGTTGGCACAAAAATCGATGTACCTGGATTCGGATTTCAAAACCCCGAATCGGGCAATATCGAAGGTTTTGAAGTCGATATTGCCCGAGAACTCGCCCGCTGTTTAAAGGGCGATCCAGACAAGCTCCAGGTCACTGGCGTCAACGTTACAACGCGTGGAATCATGCTTGATAACGGTACGCTCGATGCAACCCTGGCAACCTTTACCATCACCGAAGCACGTAAGAAAAGCTATAACTTTTCGCAGCCATACTTCACTGATCACATTGGTGTGCTGGTCAAAAAGTCTTCGGGCATTACTGAGCTTGCCGATCTCGATGGCAAGACCGTGGGAGTTGCGTCGAGTGCAACAACGCGCGATAAGCTTGGTAAGGCGGGAGATGAGATTGGCATCCATATGAACTTTGCCGAATACGCCACGTATCCTGAGATCAAAATCGCGCTTGTAACGGGGCGTGTTGATGCGTTTTCGGTTGACCGCTCAATCTTAAACGGGTATCTCGACGATTCGACGATGTTGCTCGATGCGCAGTTCGCGCCTCAGGAATATGGCATTGCATCGAAGAAGTCTAATACCGAATTGGCAGCTCAGATCGATGCGGCTCTTGCAGGCATGATGAGTGATGGCACCTTGGCCGCACTTGAAGAGAAGTGGGGGCTCAAAAATGCTTGATGCTTTTGCGCCCTATAAGTGGGAAGCTCTATTCCAGCGGTGGCCCGATATTCTTGCGGCGTTTGGACAGACGGTACTTATATCATTCTTCGCGTTGATTTTAGCTCTTGTTCTCGGTGTGATTTTTGGTGTGTTGTCCGTTTCGCGATTTTCTCCGTTGCGGGGAATCACGCGTGCGTATGTCGAAATTGTCCAGAACGTGCCCCTGCTTTTGCAGGCGTTCGTGTTCTACGCGCTGTTGCCGCTTATCGGCATCAATATTGCAACGGTCTATATCGGAATCTTCGCCATTGGTATTTATCATGGTGGTTACATCTCTGAGGTAGTGCGAAGCGGAATCGGTTCCATCCACCGTGGCCAGTTTGAGGCGGCGAAAAGTCAGGGCTTTGGATACTGGCAATCGATGTTCATTATTATCTTGCCGCAAGCCATGCGCATCATCATGCCGCCGCTTGCCGTGCAGGCTGCAAACCTCGTAAAAAATACGTCGATTCTCGCGTTTTTTGTGGGTGGCGAGATTATGTACTTCTCGAATTCGTTTGCTGGTTCAACGAGCTATTAC
>JAVWLC010000326.1:2436-3069 GCA_036638175.1 Raoultibacter sp.
ATATGTGGTTGCAGCAATTCTGTACTTCATCATCTGCTTCCCGCTTTCGCGTTTGGCGCTTTATCTCGAACAGCGTACGCGGTCGCACAAGCACGTAACCACGGGCGATGCGACTGAGCATTTAGCTACTGATCCCACTGAGGTGACGCCAGGATCGCACGATATTACAGGTCATACAGCCGCAGATAGCCTTGCGGCGGGTGTTCAGACCATGCACGATACGGTTGAGATTGCGCCTGCTATGGTGGCGCCATCGCCCCGTCATCCGCTGCATGTGTTGATTGACCCGAATGATCCTGAACCGAATAAGGAAGACTACCCGATTACCGGAAGACGTGCTGCCGAGATTGCTGATGAGATCGGACGGGAGCTTCAGCAGCAGATTGAAGAGGAGTGCGCAGGCGATGAAGCGTGCGTTCACCGGCGGACGCATACAAAAGCGGGTCGTACGGGAGCGAAACGTAGGTTACTTGCGAAAAAGATGAGCGCAAAAGAAGCGGAAAACTCCGAGGCTGCTGAAGTTCGCGCCGAGCATCGTACGGAGGTTGTTGAGGAAGTCAAGCTTGATGAAGAGGCGTTCAACAACAACCTCGATATTGATGATGTGCCGCGTACCGATGATGATGGAAGGGG
>JAVWLC010000327.1:0-3065 GCA_036638175.1 Raoultibacter sp.
CGAAGCGGCGCGACGAGTCGATCATAGAGATCTCCCGTGCCGTACAAATTGAATTCCATATCGCCAAAAAACGAACGTGTGCTCAATTCTAATATACAAGCGACATCGATATCTAAAGCATAAGTTGAAATATCATCGAATTTACGCACCAAGAACACCTTTTTGCGAAGATCAAGCGTCTTCTCGCAGTATGTGAAAATTCGATCATCAACCAAATTAGGAATAACGTGTGCGCGCTCAAAGTTAAAACCAAGCAATTCCTCGCTTCGTTTCTTAAGCGATTCTGAAACGAAAACCCACGAGACATTAGCCTTCTTGTTAAACCGCTTAATTGCCTCATCACGTATCTTGAACTCTTCGATCTGCGCTTCAGCCAGGTCGGCAGGATCGCTAAAATACGGCGACGTAAACAAGGGCCAGTCCCAGTAGCGCGTTTCGGGATTGTGAGACCAAAGCAGTATCGGAGTATCGTCCAAATTGCTTTCGTCGAGCGCCTGTGCATAACGCAAATCAAAAAAATGCAGCAATATCGCCCGGTAACGTCGATGGCGAAGCAACGCAGAAAGATCTCGCATGGGCATGCGCAATACCCGCACACCCTCGAACTCATACGAGCAGTACCCTTCATAATCAAAAGCACAAATCACATCGCAAGAAACCTGAGCATCGCGATACGCCCCCACGCGTGCATGTACAAACGCGCACGGATACTTGTTCTCAACCGTGGGATACGCAGGAACAATTACCGCACTGGTTCCCCGCAAAAAAGTATCCCAAAAATGCTGGACAGGATTTTTGCTTGCGTCGGGAGCAACCGTAATTTTTGTTACCAAAATTTCCGAATGCGGAAAAACCTTTATCAACAAAGCGTAGTGCCGAGCGCAAGGCAGATCAAAAAGCGCTTGTGCTTGAATAGTGGACTCTCCTAATACGTGGTTGTATTCATTTACCACATACAAAAGCCCCGAGTTGCCCGAAACGCTCTCGCCCTTAAACGACACGGCGTAATAGCCAGGCTCCCCGCCTTCGAATACGACGGATCTGAAAAAGACATCCCCATCGCCCCGATTTATCATACGGATGCCTTCTCGCTCAAACACACACTCGCCAGATGGCTCCGAAATCACCCAATCGCTTTTCGAGACATCGCTTCGCTTCGTACGATCACCCCAACCACTCGTCGCACTTTGCCAGTGCCGATTTCACCGTATCCTGCATATCATAATAACGATACTCGCCCAAACGGCCGCCGAAGCGAATCTTCCCCTCCCCTTCAGCTAGCGCACGATACTGAGCAAACCGAGCACGGTTGTCCTCGTCTTCCATGGGATAATAGGGTTCGATTCCCTGATGCCAATCTTGGGGATATTCACGTGATATCACGGTAGTCGGTTGATCACCGAACTCGAAATGCTTATGCTCGATGATGCGCGTATAGGGCGTCTCTCGGTCGGTAAAGTTCACCACAGCCACGCCTTGGTAATTCGCACAGTCGAGTCGCTCGTGTTCGAAGCGCAGGCTGCGGTACTCAAGCTCGCCAAAGCGGTAGTCGAAGTAGGAATCGATCGTCCCCGTATACACCACCAAATCGGCCATAGCGTCGAAAGCTTCTTTATCTGCCAGGTAATCGATGCCCATGCGCACGTCTGCGCCCTCGAGCATCTTTTCGATAATGGGTGTATAACCACCCTTGGGAACACCCTGATAAGGATCGTTAAAGTAATTATTGTCATAGATGAAGCGCAGCGGGATTCGTCGCATAATAGAAGGCGGCAACTCTGTACAGGGCTTACCCCATTGCTTTTCGGTGTAGCCCTTTACCAGCTTTTCGTAGATATCTAAACCGGCGAGCGACAAGATGTGCTCCTCCAAGTTTGCAGGATTCTCACACGGGACACGCTGCTCGTCTATGACTGCATGTGCCTCATCGGGCGTGACAATGCCCCAAAGCGCATGAAACGTGTTCATGTTGAACGGCATGTTATACAGCTCACCCCGGAAGTTCGCCACAGGAGAATTCACGAAGTTGTTAAACTGACAGAAACCCTCCAAGTAGCGCCAGACATCCTTGTCGGACGTGCGGAAGATGTGTGCACCATAGGTGTGAACATTGATGCCATCAACCGCCTCTGTGTAGCAATTGCCACCAATATGGTTGCGCCGCTCCAACACCAGAACAGACTTGCCGCGCTGCATCGCCTCATGCGCGACGATCGATCCGAACAAGCCGCTGCCAACGACCAGAATATCGTACTGAGCCATTCGTCTCCCATCGTGAAAACAAACTATGCCATCTAGCCTATCAGAATCCTTAAAGATGCGCGAAGAACTTCCCGAATATCACTTAATTGCTAGTTTCCCATATTCTGCCTGTTTTTTTCCAAGTAGAAAAATCAAGTGCCTGACCTTCAACGCGATATTCCAGAAGGGCGACGTCGACTTTGCCATCGCAAAGATTCATAACGTAATTTCTCGGGCGCGGGCCATCGGTCAGCTCATCTATCGGAACTCCCTCATAGTGGCCGAAATCCCCTCCTACTGCATCTACTACGGTTGGAAGAATGTCGTAATGACTTGCCGGCAAATCAGATATTACCGTAGGCTTCTCGGCATCAAGTTCAGAAGAAGGCTGTTTAACTAGCAAAATGGGGCCCGTCGCGGAAGTAAGGCCCTCCAGGGTGTAGTACCACTCGCCATGATCGGATGTCACGATTACCGTAGCATCGTCATAAACCCCAAGATCCTTCATTTGCTGAATATACTCGCCGATGATTTTAAACGATCCTATGCAAGACTGCTCCGTCCATGTAAAAGGGACGGTGAACCCCATTGAGGTGAATGAATCTAAAACCGCCCTCACGTCCATCATCGACTATCGACAGACCGATATCCTTCAGGCCATCGTAGATGGCTGGGTCGTTTAACGTATAAGCAACGCTTCCTAGATTTGAAGTGTCAGAGCGATCAACCATACTGGCATTCACCTCATCGGTGTAAAACCAGAAAGGAGGCTTAAGCGCCCAAGGAGCCTCACGGTAAAGAGCGCACTTCCAAAGCGATCGCAC
>JAVWLC010000328.1:0-3052 GCA_036638175.1 Raoultibacter sp.
AAAAACCCGTTGGTATGAGTTCGCATGATGTCGTGAATCGCTGTCGGCGTATATTTGGAGAAAAACGTGTTGGCCATGCGGGAACACTTGATCCCCTTGCGCAAGGTGCCCTTCTCATCTGCGTGGGTCCCGCAACAAGGCTTGATGCCTATATTGCCAATCATGACAAGCGGTACCGCTTTCGCGTTACCTTTGGAATAAGTACTGATACCGATGATGCTGCAGGTGAGGTTATCCGGCGAGGTGAGGTGCCCCCTGAGGTCTTCGATGAATCGTTTGCTCAGACGTTTGTTGGGAATCTTGTGGGACCACAAAAGCAAATGCCTCCAGTCTATTCAGCAATCAAGGTTGATGGACAACGGTCGTATAAAGCAGCTCGAGCAGGAACGATCATTGACCTTAAACCGCGCGATATAGAGATCTATGACGCGCGCCTTGAGAGGATTATTTCCTCCGATGAAGAAACGGGACCCGCGTGGGACATTGATGTCCATGTTTCGAAGGGAACCTATATCCGTTCGCTTGCCCGCGACATCGGTAACATGATAGGGTGTCCCGCGTATGTGAGTCGTCTTGAGCGTACGCAGGCAGGATCACTTGATCTTGCAGAGTGTGTCACGCTTGAGGTGCTTGAAGAGCGGGGGATTAATGCGGCGCTTGATCCTGTGCGGTTGCTCGGGAATCGGTTTGTGTTTGCTGATAAGGACATCGCGCAAGCGGTTGGCAATGGTTCGGTAATTCCGCTTGATTTGGTTACGGTATACGAAAGAAGGCGTTCAACGGCGCTTTTAGAAATGTGCTCCTGTACTGCAGGTGTGCAGATAAGCTCTCGTCCGCTTGAGGCGGGTGAGGTTGTCTCGGTTATAGCTGAGAATAAACTGGTTGCACTGTACGAATACGATAAGAACCGCAAGGTGCTCAAATCACGTTGCGGGTTCGCTGTGGGGGTTTCACGTGGCAGAGATTCTTAGGGTAGACGAAACGTTTGACCATAGTATTTTCGAGGGAGCGTCATGCGCATTTGGCGTGTTTGATGGCGTACACATCGGTCATCAGTACCTTCTTTCCTGTGCGCAAAAAACAGCACAGGAGACAGGTGGCTCAAGCATTGCCCTCACATTCAGTATTGATCCTGATGAGCGCTTTCATCCTGAACGTCTCAAAAAACTTATGACTAACGAAAACCGCATTGCCGCGTTAGCAAAAAGCGGTGTCGATATTGTTGCTGTATTGCCGTTTACCGAGCAATTTTCCGCGTCTTCGCCTGATGTGTTTTTGCAGGAGACCTTTAATGGCTTTGCGCCGCGGTATCTTCATGTTGGATACGATTTTAGGTTTGGCGTGAAAGCGTCGGGTACAGTGAAAGAGCTTTCGAGCTGGGGTGGTATTTCGGGCACCGAAATCTGCGCGCATGACCTTAAGAGCGCTGATGGAGCACCCGTTACGGCAACCCGCATTCGCTTGTTGCTAGAGCAAACCGATATCGTAGAAGCAAATAAGCTTCTTGGTCACCCCTACCGTATTGTTGGAACGGTTGAACCAGGGCGCGGTGAAGGCCATGATCTCGGTTTTCGTACGGCGAATCTAGAACTCCCCGCACAGCTGCAAGCGCTTGGGATGGGCGTATATGGGGCGTATGCCTTTGTTGACGGAAAGCGCTATAAGGCTGCGGTTTCCGTTGGTGTTTCACCAGTGTTTGCTGATCGCTCGACGGCAACCTGTGAGGTGCATCTCATCGATTTTGATGGTGATATCTATGGCGAAACGATTGAAGTTGCGTTCCATCACTTTTTACGTCCGATGATTAAGTTTGAGTCTGTCGAGGAGCTTGTTGCAACCGTCAAGGGCAACATAGCTTGGGTCCGCGACTGTATGTAAGCTGCATCTTTGCTCCTGTCGACATCGATCGTACCTGTGTTGAGCGCTGATTGAGTAGGGCATGAGGTGACTCATCTGCCTTCAGCCCTCGAAAAATCCGTTTTCTTGGTTCCCGATCAGGGATAAATACCCTAGAATGGGACTTAATGCAATCTTCTTACCTAGAATGCCTGGTAAGAAGACTCCAGAAATGTAAGACAACACAAGGAGGAAACAAGTGACCGTCCAAGTCGCATGGATGGCCCCTGTCTGTGCCGTAATTGGCATTTTGATGGCGGCCTACCTCGGTTCGTGGGTGCTTAAGCAAAACCCAGGTCCCGACAAAATGAACAACATTTCATTGAAGATTCAGGAGGGCGCCAAGGCGTTTTTGCTGAGTGAGTACAAGCTGCTCATTATCTTCATGATCGTCGTCGCAATTGTTATGGCGGTTGCTCTTTCGCCAATCACCGCGATGGCATTTGTAACCGGTGGTATTTTATCTGCTCTTGCAGGGTATATTGGCATGCATGTAGCTACGCGCGCCAACACCCGCACGGCATATGCGGCAGAGGAGAGCGTGGCAAAGGCCTTGAACATCTCGTTCAAGTCAGGTCTCACCATGGGTCTTTCCGTTGCCTCATTCGCGCTGCTCGGTCTTTCTCTGTGGCTCGTGCTGTTGGTTTTTGGTGTTGATACGTTTGATCTTATGCATGAGCATATTGGCATGGTCGAAGGCTTTGCTACGGGCGCTTCTGCTGTTGCTTTGTTTGCTCGTGTCGGTGGCGGCATCTATACGAAGGCAGCCGATGTTGGAGCTGACCTTGTTGGTAAAGTTGAAGCTGGCATCCCTGAGGATGACCCTCGCAACCCTGCTACCATTGCCGACAACGTTGGCGATAACGTAGGCGACGTTGCAGGTATGGGCGCTGACCTTTTTGAATCCTATACGGGATCGATTCTTGCTCCAACAATCCTTGCGATTACTTTTGGTGCGCTTGGCTATTTTGGTGGCATTGGCAGCGTGGACTTCACGTGGGCTATCGTGGTACCTGTCATTATTGCTGGTTGCGGTATTCTTACCTCAATCATTGGTCTGTTTGCGGTTCGCACCAAAGAAGGTGCTGATCTCCATAAGGCCCTCAACCGCGGAACCTATCTTGCCGCTGGTATTGAAATCATCGCAATCTTCGTA
>JAVWLC010000329.1:0-3050 GCA_036638175.1 Raoultibacter sp.
TGTGGCTGTTGGACTAAATTCCCAATCTTAAAACTGTTCATAGTGCACCTTCAATGTAAACTAAATTACTATTTTCGTTTAGTTTAGCATAACCAATGTAAACAGTTTATGAAACCCATTCTGGGGGCTTTTGGTGCAGCTCTATTCAATATTCCACTTAGTTCTTAGCCTTGATACGCAGCGCGCAGGCGAACAATCTCTTCGGCATGCCCCGCAAGATCGTGAGGTGTTTCGAGGAAGAACGGTAATTCGCGAAGCGTTGGATGGTTCATGACAGCCGCCAAGCCATCAAAGCCAATCTGTCCGTCACCGATGCCTGCATGCCTGTCTTTATGGGCGCCGCACGGGTTCAGGCTGTCATTGAGATGGATGGCTTTGAGGCGATTGAGGCCGATGATAGTATCGAATTGCTCAAGTACGCCATCGAGATTGGCTACGATATCGTAGCCACCATCCCAAACATGGCACGTATCCAGACACACACCAACGCGATCAGTGAAGTTAATGCGCTTGATGATGGCAGCGAGCTCTTCAAAGGTGCCGCCGAGTTCAGTCCCCTTGCCAGCCATGGTTTCGAGCAAGACGGTGGTTGTTTGGCTTTCGTTGAGCACCTGATTAAGGAGGCCCGAAACCTTTTCGATGCCTACCTCGACACCTTGCTTAACGTGACTTCCTGGATGGAAGTTATACATCTGGTTCGGCGTGTTTTCCATGCGAGCGAGATCATCGGCGAAGGTCATGAGCGCAAACTCACGCACGCGATCATCAGCTGCTGCGGGATTGAGGGTATAGGGTGCATGCGCGAGGATGCGCGTGATGTCGTGCTCCTCAGCGTAGCGGGTGAACGCAGAAATATCGGCAGGATCGATTGCTTTTGCGCTACCCCCACGAGGGTTGCGCGTGAAAAACTGGAAGGTGTTTGCATCAATGGAGACGGCATCTTTTGCCATGGCGAGGTAGCCTTTTGAACTTGAGAGATGGCATCCTATAGTCAGCATGGGACTCGCTTCCGTTTGTGGCAGATCAGGTTGATCAACCCACTGTATCAAATGTTGCTGGTTGAGTCACAGAAAAACGTGCGACCCCACAGCCTTCCCAAGAGTGACTTGCTGCTGGTGGACACGGGAAGCGCCCGAGATGGTTTAAAATTGCGGGCAGGGAATGATTTCCTAGGTTTTGGCGGGAATGCTAGTAAGGCACTCTTACCATGGCTGGGATTTTATGAAATTTGTCTTAAACAAATTGCAAATCAAGTTGCTGGAATTTCTCTACCTGCAATTCTGCGCTAGCTGGAAGGAGGCAATGGTTGTTCCGACACTTTGGGTTTGGAATTCCCCAGGTCAGGCGATCTCACTCCTACGACACCTTTGGTCGGGCCAAAAATTCTTGCTTTCGTGGCTGAATAATTCGGTTATGTAGTCCCAAAACCCCAATAAAATTAGGCCATCTTTTATGGCTCCTCGCTGAGCAGGCACGATGAAAAAACCGTCTCAGGAGCCGCTCTCGTCCGAGCGCCAAAACGACTACATAGCCGTCCGATTTAGCCATTTGGGGGCAAAATTTTGTCCCGAAGCCACAAAATGTGCGATTTCGGCGCGCTTCAAGGCAAAATCAACCCGTGCGCTCCCAAATCCCGCACCCGCCACAGCAACCCTCAGCACAACCTACAGCACAATCGCCAGCGAGATCAACGCGATGATCACCAGAAGCGCACCGCCTTCGATGAAACCGAAGGGGTAGTTTTTGCTTCCCGACGAGCGGTCGCGCAGGTAGAACCCGCGCACTTCGGCAGCCATCGCGGCTTGCTCGGTACGCCCGACCGACGTAATCAACAGCGGCGCACACAAAGGCAGCATGAGCCTGAGCTTGCGTAAGGGATTCTTCGTGTCGAAATCCACGCCGCGAGCGGTTTGCGATTCGATGATCGAGGACATCTCGTCGGTAAACACGGGGATGAAGCGCAGCGCCGTCGTCACGGTAAACGCGTACTTGTACGGCAGGTGCAAAACCTTGACCAGCGCATTGGATAGATCGCTCATCTGCGTCAACGCCAGCATCATTGCAAGCGGCATCGTTGCATCAATCAAACGCAAAACCACCAGCGTCGCTGTCTGCAAGCCCGTATCGGTAACGAACAAAAACACGGGTGTGCCCGTACGGATAAACAACACTTGCAGCACAAAGAGAAACAAGCAGATCTTAAGGAGCCCGCTTAAGAGCGAAAGCGTCTTTTTCCGAATGCCACCCAGAAAGCCGAGACCCACATTGAAGGCCAGGAGCGCAATCAGGAAGATGAAGTTGTCGCTCACAAAAGCAGCGATACAAACGCCAAGCGCAAGCGCTATTTTCGCAATAGGATTCAAACGATGCAGCACCGTTGCTCCCGCAGCATAATCGAGAAGTCCCGCCATGTTACACCGCCTTCTTTCCCTTGAAGCCCGCCGCTTGAAGCACCTGCAGCATCTCATAGGCAGTTGCCACATGGGCGAAAGCCCGACCGTTTTCGGGTTCCTCAGCAAGCCTGAGCGATAGATCAATCATCATCGGCGGGAGAATGGATGCCTCGCGCATAACGTCAGCGTTGCGGAACACCGTTTCTGGCGCTCCATCTGCAACAAGACGACCATTCGCCATGGCAATTATGCGCCCAGCGAAGTCAAAGACGAGCTCCATATCGTGACAAATCATGATGACGGTGGTGCCAGCAAGGTTGAGCTCTTTGATGCGGCTCATGATGTGCATGCACTCGCGATAATCAAGTCCTGTCGTCGGCTCATCAAGAATCAAAACCTCGGGCTCACAGATAACAACCGAGGCAAGCGCAAGCAGTTGTCGCTCACCGCGAGAAAGCATGTACGGAGCTGCTGCGCCATCGAATCCAAAATCGGCAAGGGCAGCTTCAACGCGCGCCGCCACGTCTTCCTCAGGCAATTCCCGCAGCTTGAGGCCAAATGCGAGCTCATCGTATACCGTGTTCTGACAAATCTGTTTATCGGGATCCTGAAAAAGCATACCAACTTTGCGAGCGAGCGCACTGGTTTTAAGCGTCG
>JAVWLC010000330.1:0-3046 GCA_036638175.1 Raoultibacter sp.
CGCAAAAAATCGTTTTATCCTTGGCGAGGGGATGCAATGACGCTTTGACTAACGTTGTGTATCGGGGGGTATGATGGATAGAAAAAATACGCTGCTAGCGGTTCCGTCTGATTTTGAAGAAAAACTAGCAATTATGCATATGATTGATCGTCCTTTATGCGATCTGCGGGTAACGGATTTCTGCGCTTCATCCGGTGTATCTCGAAAGCGATTTTATCGTTTATTCAAATCTAAATTCGATATTGTCTTTTGGTATTACGACGTTTGTAATCGCATGACGCTATATGAAATTGGACGAACGCTAACATGGGGCGAAGCGTTTACTCGTCAGCTTATCTTGCTAGATGAAGAGCATGACTTCTTAGCTCGAGAGAGCGCAAGTGCGTTGGCAGACGGGCGCTTCGCTGAAAACAGACTTCGTTCTTTCAATAAGAGGAAAGACATTTTGATCGAAACGCTTGAAGTCTATCGAGGTATAACGGTCACGCATGAGATAGTGATGGAAGTATCGATTTACGCTGAAATGGAAAGTGTTTTAATGACGCAATGGCTTTTGGGTACTTCAAACCTTTCTCTGAAGGAATTTGTTGTTATGTGGGAAGACTGCGTGCCCAGGCAACTTCATGATGCACTCTTAGGATAGGCAAGGTCTGCTGTATCTTATTTGCGGACAAATTCGATATTTGTCACACAAATCCAAACGAACGTGCACTTTCGTTCTTTGTGCTTGCCACAACTCCTTGAAACAATGAAGGCAATCGGCAGGGGAGCCGATGCCCTTTGGGGCAAGGAAGATTGAAGGAGGAAGCACATGAAGCGAGATAAGAGCGATGAGATTCCTAAGAAATCAAGCATATCGCGTCGATCGTTTCTAGGAGGCAGCGCTGTTGCCTTTGGTACGATCATGCTGGGGGGCGCGGGCGTTGGTATGGCTGGCTGCTCGTCATCGCAGGGGGCTGGGGGAACTCAAGGTTCTGCACCGCAGGAAGCTGGTGCCGAGCAGGTCATGTATGAGCTTTATGATACCGATATCTTGATCGTGGGAGGTGGGCTTGCAGGATCGCATGCGGCACTCCAAGCGTACAAGGAAGGTAAAGATGTCGTTATTGTTGAAAAGGGTCCCTATCATTTTGGGGGAGTGTGCGGTTATAACTGGAGCAACTGGGTAAACTTCATCAAGAGCGATACCCCTTGGGATAAATCAGAAGACTTTGTCCTCAATGAGCTCACTAATAAAAAGATCGCCAAGGCCACTCATGAAGCTTTTACCGTTGAAGAGCGCAATCTTCTCCTGCGTTACGCTCAAGAAGGCAACAACTTGTTCACGCGCGATGAGACAGGTGCGTTTGTACCCGGTCTTGATATGCCTGATTATCCGCTGTTTGGTACTTTCAACGGATTCCCGCGTTACTTCACCGATTCTGTTGAGCGATCAGGTACGCGAATCTTTGACCAAACTATGATTACCGATGTCATTATTGAGGAAGGCAACTGCATTGGTGCTGTTGGCCTTCATATTCCAACAGGAGCCGTTCGCGTTTTCCGTGCGAAATCGACGATTTCATGTACAGGTGCCAGTTCGTGGATTTATGGCTGGAATACAGTTGCCCCAACGTCGATCAATTCGCCTGACAACACAGGTGATTTAGATGCCGCGGCATATCGGCGTGGTGCGGCTTTGCAGGATTCTGAGTTCTTCCAGTTTGACCTCATCAATATGTACCCGACTGGGCTTGCGGCAACGTTCGTTGGTGGCATTGGTGCTGACAACCTATGTTGTGAATACATTTGCGATGCGAATGACAATTACTTCTTCCGAGGCATGGATTATTCAACGCTTGATCGCATAACGTTCACTCGCACGATTGCGAAAGCGATTCATGATGGCGGTGGATCACCTAACGGCGGAGTGTATGTTGACTTCTCGAACCCTGAAGCGTTTGCAGCGATGGGCGAGGTCTATCGCCGCAACGTGAAATTGTGGAAAGAAGTATTTGGGATCGACGTAGCTTCAACCAAGCTCGAGTGCGCGCTCGAAACGTATGAGCACGGTGGCAATCCTCGCGTAGATGAAAACCTCATGGTAGAGGGAATGCCTGGGCTGTTCTGCTATCGCGGTGGCGGAGTCTCTGGCGCACAAGGTGGCTCATCGGTAAATATCGCGTATCGTGATGGCTCCTTCGCTATGATGAAGGCGATTGAATATGCTGAAGGTGCCGGCAAAGATAAGCCAGCCTCTTTCACCTTTACTACGGTCGAAGAGGAGATCAATCGCTTGCATGAAATTCGTACGCGGCAAAGTGGCGGCAAGCGTCCTCAGGAACTGACTCACATGATCCAAAAAGCGTGCTATGCAGCCTGCCAGCCAACGCGCGAAACGAAAGCTATGGAGGAAGCCGTAGCTGAGCTGGAGCGTATTCGCGCCGAGGAGATGCCCAAGATGACATTGGGAGATGCGACGCTTGTCTTTAACACCGATTGGAAGGCCGCTATTGAGGCATATAACTTGCTTGATATCGCCGAAGCTTCCTCAAAGGCGGCGCTGATGCGCGAAGAGAGTCGCGGGCATAGTTATCGCCCTGAGTTTCCTGAAGAGGACTCAGCGAATTGGACCTGCAACATCATTGCGAAAAATGATAACGGCACGATGAAGCTGGAAACTGTTCCCGTCGTTGAACTCGATTAGTCGCAGCGCTTACGTGCGGACTCTATAGGAGACATCATGAAAATTAAAGTTCAAAAATATAATCCCTCGACCGATACTGAACCACATTTCGAGGAGTACGAAATCGAGCATATTGACAACATGACGCTACTTGAAGCTCTCGTGGTGATCAATGATACGCTTGATCCCATAGCCTTTGACTACAGTTGTCGCGGACGCGTATGTGGTCGTTGCGCTATGACGTTGAACGGAACACCCTGTTTGGCATGTGTAACGCTTGTTGAAGAGTCGGGTAAAAACGAAGTCACTCCCCTGAAGAACTTCCCTGTTGTACGCGATCTTATTGTCGACAAAACGAAGGTGACCGATAAGGTGAGTCGC
>JAVWLC010000331.1:0-3038 GCA_036638175.1 Raoultibacter sp.
GTTTGTTGAGCTTCATGGCGATCGTTCGTTTGCTGATGATGGCGCTATTGTGGCGGGCATTGGTTGGATTGGTTCGCGTCCAGTGACGGTCATCGTGCAAGAGAAAGGTACTGACCTCAAAGAGCGTTTGGCGCGCAATTTCGGCTGTCCGAAACCTGAGGGATATCTCAAAAGCCTACGCCTTATGCGTCAGGCAGAGAAATTTGGTCGCCCAGTTGTTTGTATTGTGGATACACAGGGGGCATTCTGTGGCACCGAAGCAGAAGAGCGAGGGCAGGGTAACGCAATTGCTGACAATCTCATAGCTATGGCAGGTTTGAGAGTTCCTGTTGTGAGCGTGCTTATTGGTGAGGGCGGTAGCGGTGGCGCGCTCGCTCTGGCGGTTGCTGATCGGGTGGCTATGCAGGAGCATGCGGTCTATTCGGTGCTTTCACCTGAGGGCTTTGCGTCAATTCTTTGGAAGGATCGCACGCGTGCTCCTGAAGCCGCAGCGGTGATGAAGATGAGTGCTGTTGAGGCGTGTCAGATGGGCATTGTTGATACCGTGCTTTCAGAAGGCGAAGAGCCTGCGCATAAAAACCCCGAAGTGGCCGCCGCGGTAGTGCGGGGGTATATCGTTCGTTCGCTTGAAGAGCTTGATTCGATGTCTGAAGAGCACATGCTTGCAGCTCGTTATGAGCGGTTTAGGAAGTTCTAAGCGGCCTATTTTCGTATGTCTAGGTAGTGTGCGATGAGCCATAATTTTATGGATGTATCCATAAAATTATGGTAGAAATCGCCTACGTTTAGTATCAAAAATCAAAAAAATATCCCTATTGTCACGCTTTGTTACACAATATTAAAAATTTGTGATACAAACACCGGTTGACAGGTATTTCTCTCGCTTTTACAGTGAATAGAGTGTTGCTTGACCGAAGCCTATCCGTTTGCGCACTCTGCGTATCGGAAGCGAGAGATAAGGGGATCGTGCGTGAGCCTTACATATACCGAGGAACAAAAAGAGTTGATTGCGCTCGTTAAGGACATGGCTGAAAACGAAATTAAGCCATTCGTCAAAGAAGCCGATGAGGCAGGCGAGTGCCCACCCGAGCTGTTCAACTGGGGCTTCGATATGGGCCTGCATATGGTTGAAATTCCCGAAGAATACGGCGGACTGGGTTTAAATTACGAAACGACTGCGATGCTGTTCGAGGAATTGGCTAAGGTTGATGCGGGCTACGCCATCACCTTTGTCACCACCTTCGTTGCACTGCGTAACGTTATCTTGGCGGGAACGCCTGAGCAAGCGCGCTACTTTGCTGATGTTGTAAATCAGAAGAAGTTTGCGGCTTTTGTCTTGACCGAGCCCAATGCTGGCTCCAATTCTGCAGGAATTCGCGGCACGGCGGTGCGCGATGGGGATGACTATATCCTTAACGCATCAAAAACCTTCATCACCAACGGATCACTTGCTTCAATTTATGTTGCCTTCTTTAAGACTGACCCCGAAGCGGGCAACAAGGGAATGTCGGCGTTCATCGTCGATCGTGATATGCCGGGTGTTTCTATTGGCGCCAAAGAAGACAAGATGGGTTTGCGCCTATCGAATACCACTGAGGTATTTTTTGACAATGTGCGCGTTCCGAAAGATCGCATGATCGGAGAAGAAGGCGCAGGATTTAAGATTTCGCTTAATGCGCTCAATCTTTCGCGCGCATTTGTAACTACGATGGGGCTTGGTATTATGCAGCGCGCACTCGATGAGGCGGTTGCGTATGCTCAGGAAAGAAAAACATTTGGTGACCCCATCATCGATTTTCAGATGGTTCAGGCACTTCTTGCTGATATGGCAATTAAAGTCGAGGCTTCACGCTGCCTTATCAACAACACCATGAAGCTCATGGACACAGGTGACCTTGTTCGTAAAGAAGGCGCTATCTGCAAGGCGTTCGTTACCGATTGCATGCAGGAAGTTACATCCAATGCCGTACAGATATTTGGCGGTTATGGGTACAGCAAAGAATACCCTGTTGAGAAGCTGATGCGTGATGCAAAAGTGTTCCAGATTTTTGAGGGCACAAACCAAATTCAACGCATGACTATTGCAAACGAATTGAACGTCGAATACAAATAACCGCCGATTGGCTTACTGCATCGAACTGGATGCGCGCAAGGAGGATCATGAACATCGCTGTTTGTGTTAAGCAAGTTCCCGATACAACTGAAATCAGGATCGACCCGGTGAAGAACACGTTGATTCGAGCGGGTGTCCCGAGCATTATGAACCCATTCGATCGCAATGCCGTTGAGGCTGGGCTTGAGCTCAAAGACCGCTACGGTGGAACGGTTACTGTGATCTCAATGGGTCCTGAACAGGCAAAGAGCATCTTGCGCGAAGCACTTGCCATGGGAGCGGATGCCGCTTATTTGGTAACTGACAGGGCTTTTGGTGGATCTGACACATATGCTACAAGCTACATTCTTTCGCACGCACTTCGCCATCTTGGTGAGTTTGATGTCGTGCTGGGCGGCAAGCAGGCAATCGATGGCGATACGGGGCAAACCGCTTCATCGCTTGCGGAGCATCTCAATGTTCCGTTGTTGACGCACGTTCTCGATCTCGAGATCGATGGCACCAAGGTGCGTGCTCGCCGGCAGGTAGAGGAAGGTACGGTGGTTGTTGAAACCACGCTTCCGATGCTCTGCACGCTTACCAAGGAAAGCAATAAGCCACGGTATGCGTCGATCGGCAGCAAGATTGCTTCGTTGAACGCAGAGATTCCTGAGGTGCATTTCAGCGATCTGGAAGCAGAAATCGATCCTACGAAGATTGGTCTCAAGGGGTCGCCAACACGCGTCAAGTCAACGTTCGTTCCCGTTCGGGAAGCAGAGGGACTGCGGATTGAAGGCACCCCCCAGACAATGGCCAGCACGCTGATTGACGAATTAACCACAGCCAAGGTGCTGTAGAAGGAGCGACCTGTTATGGGATTTGAACAATATCGCGATGTCTGGGTGTATCTCGACTGCTTTTCTGGAAAGCCAAAAGATGTCGGACT
>JAVWLC010000332.1:0-3012 GCA_036638175.1 Raoultibacter sp.
CCGCTATCGCTGGTTGCCATAGTCAATCCTGCGGATACCAGTGACACTTGTTGCTTTTTCGAGCTCATCCAGCAACTCGGGGGCTTGATAAAATGCTCCCCGCTGGGCGTTGCCCATCTTGGCAAGAATCTCCTTTTCGCAAGCGGTCTGTACGAGGTTGCGCGCTGCGCGATCAGAGATACCAAGCTTCCGTGCAACATAAGCGACGTCAACTACGGGCTGCTCAACAAGCACTGTCGACAATCTGTGAGCAGAAGACCCCTTGCGCGCCGTGATGCTGGTATTCCATCTATCCAAAATCGCATCAATTTCAGATGAAATGCTTGTTCCGATGACTACGCCAAGTTCGAGCGCATCGGCCAAGCTTGTCACTATTGGCTCGATTTCTCCTTCGTGGTACGACTCGAGAGCCGCCATATATGCGTTTGTGTTATGAAGGAGACCCGCAGAAATTGGCAGTGTCGAGCAGAGCAGTACTTCGTCACGCGCTAAAACGCGATGCAGTAAAGCCCGACCAGTCCTGCCGTTTCCGTCGGTAAAGGGGTGAATGGTTTCAAATTGGGCATGAAATATGGCAGTTTTAACGAGGCTTTCTATGTCGTCTCGCTCGCTGAAGGCTATGAGATCCTGGAGACATTCTTTCACGATGCTCGCATGTGGTGGGACAAAAAGCGCGCCGTGCGGACTGAACGGAGTGCCGCCAATCCACACCTGTTCGTCGCGCAGTCCCAGCTTTTCGTCCGAATTCGACAAAAGCGTGTCGTGAATTTGGCAGATTGCGTTGATGGTGATGGGTCCCGTCTGTGCAAGAGCCGCGCGCATGGCTGCAACGTTGCCAGCGATGAGGCGTGCATTGCTGGGAGATTTGTCGGTTATGTCTGCTAGCGCGACGTTGCGTACGCTGGAAGTGAGCCTTTCGATTTGCGAACTTGAAGATGACTCGCTTCTGAGTATGAGCGCGGGAAGATTGTAGCCTCTGGAAGATTGGCGTTGATCAAACCGCGTAATGGCCACGCGCACATCGGCAAGGCGGAGGGCAAGCTCCGAGGACACTTCGGCGTTCACATTGGAGATTGTTGCAGGAACAGCAGCCTGATAGCTTGGTGTTATCTTACGTCGCTTCGTTTTGGGAATAAGCATGAAGTCTTCGGCACTGCGGCTCCAGTCGTAGACTTCATATTTGATTTTCGGCCACATACCATGCTCCTGTCAGGATCGTTTCACTTCCGTAAGTATACGCTTAACGGAAGTGAAATGCGATTGACTTCCGTTAATTGCCAGAAACGGAAGCAAAGTATAGCTTCTGTACAAAAGGCGTAAATCTGTCAAGATGGGATCTTGATTTTCAGATGCTAGACATGCGGGTTAAACGGGAGGAGATTTGGCGTGATGGGCTTCTTGTTGCTTATACCTTTTTTCCTCATACGATTTGGGCTTTTGGCAGCATTGAATAAAGAAGCAATCGGCCGTGCGGCTTACTTTGCACCTCTGCAGGGCGGAGAGAAAACAGCGTATTATCTTTACCAGGTGTCTAACGTTGCCATCATCGTTTGTTTGTTCTTTCTTCGCGTGGAGGTTGCTCCAGGGCCTTTGTTTTACAGTGGGGTAGCGGTTTATGCGCTTGGGGTTACGGCGTTGATTGCGGCAATTGTGAACTTTGCAACTCCCTCAAAAAGCGGCCTTAACACAAAGGGATTGTATCGCTTCTCTCGCAATCCAATGTATGTTGCCTACTTCATATTCTTTCTCGGATGCGTTTTGCTGACGCAATCACTTGTTTTACTGGGGATTGTACTGGTCTTTCAGATAAGCTCCCATTGGATTATTTGCTCCGAAGAACGTTGGTGTATTGAGCAATTTGGTGACGAATACCGTCAATATATAGGCAAAGTGAGGCGCTATCTCTAGCGGGCAACAAGAGTCGCTGAACGGTGCCCGTAATTCCTCCGTTGAGCGTGATTATGGCTTTTCAAAGCAGGGTATTTGGTATATCATACACGGGGTTCAGAGACTGATGTGCTACCATGTTCGACACGCGCAGGGCTGCGGTATCCTTAATGGGGCATCCCTCGTTTACGTATGTTGTGGTACTCTGGTGTCAAGAAATTACGCAAGGTGGGGACCTTGCATCAACGAGTGGAGGACTGTATGAAATTTCTCGGAATGGGTGTTCCCGAGCTGCTGATCATCTTAGTCGTAATTCTGTTGATCTTCGGGCCTAAGAATCTCCCGAAGCTAGGTAGTGCACTTGGCAAAACCGTCAAGAATCTTCGTGAAGGTATCGGTGGAGACAAAAACATCGAAGAGCCTGAAGAAGAAGAGGAAGTAGTTGAAGAGGTCGAAGAAGAGCCGGTGAAGAAGACCACCACCACGACTCGCAAGAGGACCACTACAGCTGCTCCCAAAAAGAAAGCTGAATAACTGAGAGTTTGAGTATTTGACGCAGCATGTGCAATGCGTGCACATGCTGCGTTTTCCTATACCGTCACCCTTTGTTTTGTATCACACAACAAGGAACGGGTTAGTTTTTAAGATGGATCCATACCAGTAAAGCGCACGCACACGTAGCGTGCATGTTTTTTGTAACGGACAGGTGAGACGAATGGCAGATAAGGACTTTATCCTCACGCAAGAGGGAAAAGACAAGCTTGAGATCGAGTTGCATTATCTTGAGACGGAGAAGCGTGCCGAAATCGGTGAGCGCATCAAGGTTGCGCGCGAGTTCGGCGATATCTCCGAAAACTCCGAGTACGACGATGCTAAAAACGAACAGGGCATGATGGAAGCGCGCATTGCTGAAATCAGCCATATTCTGAGCGAAGCTACTGTTGTGACTATCCCCAAGCGTTCAAATAAGGTCAACATTGGCTCAAGCGTCACGGTTGACATGGAAGGACGCGAGCGCGTCTTTACCATCGTTGGTGGAGCTGAGAGCGATGCTGCAACGGGAAGAATTTCAAACGAATCACCTGTTGGTTCAGCGCTTCTAGGCCACAAAAAGGGCGATGTTAT
>JAVWLC010000333.1:0-3010 GCA_036638175.1 Raoultibacter sp.
GTGATGATAAGAGGCTGGATGGCATCGCTTGTCATGAGCGTACCGTTGAGCAGCAACGTAATGAGATCAACCGCGCCACCGCAGGGAGAAAACCGAGCAACTACCTCAACAGTATCATTGAGCATGCTCACCATCGGTACCATCGCAAGAAGAATAACGGGAAGCGAATACAATCCCGAACTCATCTGATCTCGGGCAAAAAGCCCACACAAGAGTGCAATCAATACAACTGGCAACGAGCCAAACATAGCTATGAGAACAAAGGGAGCGAGGTATTGCAGGTCAGCGCCAACGACAAAGTAGCAAATGATGTCGACAACCGCTATGGTGACCATCGCAACAATTGACTTTGCGATAAGTACGTGACCAGCACTGACGTTCGCGAGCATGAGGGTGCGAAGCGTGTGCTTCTCGCGCTCTTCTGCGATGGTATACAAGATAACCATCGACCCCACCATACCAGCGGTCATGCAAGTGGCAATACTCACGAGAAAGTTTGTGAAGAAGATTGTTTCTTCGCCATTAAAGTTCCCCATCATGCCGTAGCGGTACAACAGCATAAAACCAATCGGCATAATCGCGCATACCACCGTGACAGGATTCTTGAGGAGGTCGGAGAAATCCTTAATGGTTAAGGCTCCGATCTTTCGCAGTGCGGCGTTCATTATTTGAATTCCTTTCCAGTCAGGTGGAGAAACACTTCGTTGAGTGTCGGCTCTTCAGAATGCAGGGTGAGGCACGTGCCGCTTGAAAGCGCTTCCGCAATGATAGCGGCTCCTGCGGCATCTTTTGTTGTTTCCACAAGTTGATGACAGGGCTTGCCGCTTTCGGGGTCTGTGCCCGCATCAAGCAGCATACGCACCTTGTTTCCAGCATAGCGAAGCTTGAGCGACTCGGGGTTATCACAGGCCACAATCGCGCCCTCGTTCAAAATACCCACGCGATCGCACAAACGCTCGGCTTCGGTCATATCGTGCGTTGTAAGAAAAATGGTAACGTTGCGCGCATGAAGATCCTCAAGCATGAGATGAACCTCAAGGCGAGCAACAGGATCAAGTCCGCTGGTAGGTTCGTCAAGGAAGAGTAACTCAGGATCATGAATGAGCGCCGCAAGTAACGTCGCCCGCTGGCGCATACCTTTCGAGCACTTTTTGATGAGCGTCTTGCGATCATCGTACAGACCAACGCGCTTGAGCAGATCGGGAATGCCCGCTTCGGAAACACCACGGATCTTTGCGTAGAACTTCAAGTTCTCTTCAATAGTCATGCGATCATAGAGGCTGCTTGTATCCGACAGAATACCAATGCTCTCATAATCAGATGTGTGGGCGTTTTCAATGGGGCGACCGAACAGGTTAATCGAGCCTGAGTCTTTCGTTAGCTGCTTGGTAAGCAATTTGATCGTCGTCGTCTTACCAGCACCTGAGGGCCCGAGGAATCCGAATGTCTCTCCGCGATGCACCTCGAACGTGAGGTCATTAAGCACGCGCTTTTCTTTGAACGACAGGCGCACCCGATCCATCGAGAGCAGCTTTGTCAGCGTGGGGGCCATAGAGCTTCATTCCTTTCATCTTCCATCGCATCTTTTGCGTCGAAGCAGTTATCCCATGACCCGGCACCCCCATCAATGGATAGCGCCTGACGGGAGCATGTTTTGCGACGAAAAGAGCACTCAGGCTGACGAGAGGAGCACCAAAGCGAGGCTCAGCGCAGCGTTGATCTTGCGCCTGTCTCCTTGCTACAGACGCGCTCACATCACCTAAAGGAATACGTCGGCGGAATCCGACAAGCAGCTACCAGCCGTAGCGAGTGCGCATCTCTTCGGCACGGCCCTTGGCCAGAGGAATGCTCGACTCTGCAACATCATTGAGCGTCAGGTTAAAACTATTGCGCGTATAACGCTCAACCTTCGAGACCTTCTGCGCATTGACAATGTACGATCGATGACACCGAAAGAAACCAAAGCGCACGAGCTCTACTTCCAGTTCATCCATCGTGAGATTCGTTTGATACAAGCTTCCGCGCACGGAAACATAGTTTGCTTTGCTCATGCTTTCAATGAAGTCGATGTCCTTCGGATCCAAAAGTAACGTCGCATTTTCGGTTTTGACCGCAATTTTGCAGACGTTCACTTCGTCTCCCACAAACGATCCATCTGCCCCCAAAGCCGACGCGCCTCCCGCTGTGGCACTCCCATCAGCATCATCGTGCTCAATATCCGCTGCGATAAAGTGCCCTTCGTCAAACCAAAATACCAATCCTGGCATAAGCATGGCTTCACGCAAAGGCTCCGCAGTAGTAATGAACGTTGTCCCTTTATCAATCATCTCGGATATCCAGGTAAGAGCAGCTTTGCGCGCCTTCGCATCGAGATCTCCAAGGGGTCTCTCGCAAAAGCAAACTTCTGGATCCATGAGACTCATTCGGGCAAATTCAAGCAGTGCGCGCTCGTTTTTTGAGAGCACTTTGAGCCGCTTGCTTGCTACAGCCCCCAGTCCAAAATGCACGACAGCCACGTCAATCGACATGCCGCGATTCGCCAATCGTCCAAGATAAGATCGGACTGTTTCTCTCTCGAAGCCACGATCCTCACTGAGCATAAAAGCACAGCGCCGCGTATCGCCAAACTTTACGCGAAGGGCTTTGAGAATGTCTTCGGAAGCGCTTGCGCCACATTCGATATGGATGCTCGTACCCTCGGTGCCTTCAAGAAGGGCTTCTATGCTTGCGTAGTCTTTCATGAATCTCCTGATTTTCTGCGACTTTCTCGCCTCAGAATTCTATCACGACGCATCTATTCCATGCCCAGCAACAAGACAGGCGTTCCGCTAGCATTCCCTCCCTCAAAGAATGCAGCGCAAACGCCTTTTGTCAGTATACCGTGTCTGGATATATTTCCCATTGTGGCGCGCGGGGCCCCTGTGGGAGCCCCCCCCCCCCTTGTGGCAACAAACAGCCGGAATAACAAATTAAGGGGACAGGTAACCCAAGCCCTAGGGTTACAAATTAT
>JAVWLC010000334.1:0-2177 GCA_036638175.1 Raoultibacter sp.
GATGCACCAGCTCTCACATCTTGGTGCTGTTCGTATTATTGCGTCTTTTATTATGGCTGGCTTTGTTGCTGCGGCATTGTTTCTGGCAGTAGCAAATTCATCTTCCCTTGTAAATTGCGCGATAGCCTTAATCTCAATTGTCGCATCTTCTATTTTTCTCAGTACTCAAACTAACGAAGAACCTTCCGCAAAAATTCGCGTCAACCCTCAACAGAACATTGTTATGAGTGCGCGTCACATGGGAGCAATAACTCTCTTTGCTATTTTTGCGCTGGGCTTTTTCACACAACTTTTGAGCATTGTTTCTCTTGTTCCCTCACAAGCTCAGGAAGGGACAGCAGAAGGAGATGCTGCGGTTGCCTGTGCTACGGCATCAATAATACTTTTGCTTGGGCTTGCAGTGCATCGATTAAAAAAGACAAATCGGTTTGACTCTCTTGAGGCATCTTTGACGTTCTGTCTTGTATTTATTGCTTGCGCAGTTCTTGCTACAGGATACTCAGACAACAACACGATCTTTTCCGTAGTCTTCTCTAGTTGTACACGATTGAGCTTTCTCATGGTCTTGATCGTACTTTTGATTTCTGTGTCAAACAGCAACTCCGAATCACGACCTACCTTATGCCTCGGTTTGGCAACCCTCTATTCTGGCTATTTCATCGGGGGTCTGCTTGGTGAAATGCAAGTGTCTGGCAACGATATAACGACTGCGCTACTGCTCGCCCTCAGCTTGTTGCTTGTAGCGTTGATGTTAGTGCTTGTACGAAACATGAAATCTTCCATCCAAATTGCCCCTGACTGTGCTGGTTCGTCTTCCGCCGAATCGACTCTCTCGAATTACCATAGCTTTGCGGAATCTCAAGGACTTACGCCACGGCAGACAGAAGTACTGAGATGGCTAGCAACAGGAAGATCGAGTGCTTACATTGCTAAGCAAATGAACATCTCTGAAAACACTGCAAAGGCTCACGTAAGCAAAATCTACGAGAGACTAAACGTTCATAGTCGCGATGAACTCTTGGATCTTTTGGAAAATTACACCCAAAGCGATACTAGATAATTAACGTTTTACCTGATCACAAAGCCCATACCTTTTGGCTATATACTTTATTGATTATCTCCCACACCCCGTAACCGAAACTGACAATTGCGCAAGCGCAAGCGAGCTGCAATTGTCATGTACATAAACGGCAGCTCCGGGCAAAGAGCTGCCTGTATCGGATCTAAGCAAGGGAGGATATATCATGGAAACTAAAACACGGAGAGGGTTTTTGAAAACAGTCGGCGTAGGCGTTGCAAGTGCAGCAATTGTTGGCATCGGCAGTACGCTTGGGTGCTCTTCAGGAGAAAAAACTCCGCAAAGCACAACAGGATCTTCAAATTCTTTCGACTACGATGCCGATGTTGTTGTTGTCGGTGCGGGACCATCTGGAATTGCCGCCGCAGTCGAAGCAGTAAACAATGGATGCGAAAAAGTAATTCTTCTTGAAGCGCTTTCTACAATCGGCGGTTCTGCTATCTATTCAGAAGGAATTATGGCGGGCGTAGATACACAAATCGCCAAAAGGAACGGGGTGACGGCCTCGCTTGATGACTGCTATAACCAGGTAATGGAGTGGTCAAACTATCAACTCGACGGCGATTTAGTAAAGATCACAACGCAACAGTGCGGAAAAACCATTGACTGGCTCATTGATGAGCTGGAGATTCCGTTCGTCGATCACGCCATTGCCGCAAGCAATTATGGTCCCCTACCAATTGTTCACAATGTCGTAGATCAGGGCTCGGGATTTGCAGCACCCTTTGAAAAGGCAATCGCCTCACGTGAAGCAATTACCCTTCTGCTCAATACTCGCGCGATGCGTATTTTGACAGATGAGAACAGTACGGTTTGCGGCATCGAAGCCACCGAAGGCAATAAGGATATCCGTATCTCAGCTAAGGCAGTGATTCTCAGTGCCGGTGGTGCTGGCGGTAATCCAGAGTTACTCGGAAGGCTTATTCCTCTGTATCAAAGCGTATGCCCGGCTGGTGGACCGGGTGCATCGGGCGATGCAACGCTACTGGCAGGCGCTCTCGGCGCCGCTATGGGAAACCCCAATCTATTTCGTCCAATGGTTCACGATTACGAGGCTGCTTGGGCGGGAGCAAAGGCATATGGAGCAAGGCTCGACACC
>JAVWLC010000334.1:2187-2994 GCA_036638175.1 Raoultibacter sp.
CGTTTTTACAGTTGGGGGTTCAATATTGGTAAACGTCAAAGGAGAACGATTCGCCAACGATCGCCCCGTAATGCGCATGGGCGGTGCTGGTGCTAGCTTCTGTGCCGACATGAATAAGCATGAGGTTAATTATTTTTGGGCGATCAATGACCAAGCTGGCCTTGATGCCACTAAGTTTGTTCGCTGGAA
Source organism: Raoultibacter sp. (assembly GCA_036638175.1). Taxonomy (GTDB): domain Bacteria; phylum Actinomycetota; class Coriobacteriia; order Coriobacteriales; family Eggerthellaceae; genus Raoultibacter. Next base: position 2,377 of record JAVWLC010000334.1, read on the forward strand.
TAACGCTGACATAATTCAAGCAGACACGCTTGAAGATCTTGCAACTAAAATCGAAGTCACACCTGAGGCCCTTACCGCTACCGTCGAGCGCTGGAACAACATGGTCGAAGCAGGAAAGGATGAAGACTTCGCACGCACGAGCGATCTCGTAAAACTTCAGCAACCACCGTATTATGCCGTTAAGGCCTCCGTGGGCGCTTTCATCTGGTTTGGCGGAGTCTTAAATAACGCCAAGGCCGAAGCGCTCGATTCTACTGGCAGCAGCATCCCAGGCCTGTACGCATCAGGCGAATGCTCCTGCAATGCAAGCTGGGCTGGCTGGGCTATATCTCACGCCGTAACATGGGGGCGCATTGCCGCCCAAAATGCCGCAGCCTTTGCTTCTCAGAAGTAGCATAAAAGGAGCATCCTAAAACCGCTGAAGCAACAGCAAGACTTAAGCACCGCCACCTTAAACCCCACGTGCCACAAAGCACGTGGGGTTTAACCGATTACCCTCGCGTATCACAATCTGCCACCATGAAAGAACATCGAGATGCCTGTCTTTATCTCTAGCACCATGCTATGATGCTTCGGCTATGGCTCAGTCATTGGATGAACATAAACCAGACTCGCTCT
>JAVWLC010000335.1:0-2988 GCA_036638175.1 Raoultibacter sp.
TGTAATGACTCGGGTAAGATCGTGCGTGCGATACCGAAGCACGGGAATCGCCTGCTTGTCGAGTGGCGTGAGCACGAGTTCGCCCTCTTCGCCTTCGGCTACTGGAATTCCAGTTTCGGGATCGATTACTTCCCAGAGAAAGTGGTCTTCAGCAATGTGTTGCATATCTCGCGACGCAAGACATTCACCCGATACACCCGGCCCCATAACTTCGGTTAAGCCATAGTTATCGGTGCAGGTGATGTGCATGCGTGTTTCAATTTCATGTTTGAGCTTAGGAGGACACGGTTCGCCGCCGAACAATCCAATTCGAAGCGTGCTTTTTTCCCAATCAAAACCTAGCTTCTCCCCCACTTCACACATATGCATCGCATAGGAAGGTGTGGCAATGAGCACCGTTGTACCATAATCCTCGATCATAGTAAGATGGCGCTCTGTGTTACCTGATCCTGCAGGAATAAGCATGCAACCAAGCTTCTGTAGCCCGTAATGGAGTCCAAAACCTCCCGTAAACATGCCATACCCAAAAGCCATTTGAGCACGATCACCAGGCACTACTCCAGCCATTTGCGCAAGACGGGCAATGCAATCGCTCCAAACGTCCATATCGTGTTCGTTGTAGCCAACCACAATCGGTTTGCCTGTTGTGCCGCTTGAAGAGTGGAGCTCAATAACCTCGCTCATTGGAACGGCGAACAAACCGTAGGGAAAAGTATCACGCAGCACCGCTTTATCCGTAAAGGGAAGCAGACGAACGTCTTCAAGGGTTTTGATGTCAGCAGGCGCAACGCCGCTTTCGTCGAGTTTGGTGCGATACCAACTCACGTTATCGTATGTCCAAGCAACTTGTTGTTTGAGTTTTTCAAGCTGAATTTCGCGAATACGATCGCGAGGCGCCATTTCCATCTCACGATCGAAAATTGGCATTGTTGATAGAGTACTCATGCGTTTGTCCTAGATGGGTCGTTTGAGATCGTCTTGTGTAATGAGTTCGATAGGTTGGTCAGCCAAGAGCCGCTCCGCCTCTTCGATGTCCTTCACATTGAGCGCAATGTAGGTCGAAATGAGCGAATAGCTGTAGATTATGTTTATATCACAGGCGGCCATAACGCCCATGAGTTGCGCCAAAACACCTGGTTTGTCTTCAAGCTGAGCACAGAGAACCTCTGATTTATTTGCCGCCGCGCCAGAAGCCTCAAGGGCCTCCAATGCACGATCAGGATCGTCGACAATAAAGCGAACGATCCCGTAATCACCCGTATCCGATGCACTGTAACCGCGAACGCTGATCTCTTCTGACTCGAATAACTCGAGAACGCGCTTTAGGTGGCCTGGTCGGCTTTCGAGAAAGACACTGATTTGAGAAACGCTCATGCTTGACCTCCTTGCACAAAAGCAACACCAGAGCGAAACGCTTCAATATTGGTTGCGATAGTCTTTTGTGGAACGCGTTGTGCGATTTGACCTTCCCATACTGCAAGGTCAAAGCCCATATCTGCAGCAAGAGCACCCAGCAAGACAACGTTTGTTGACTTGGCGCTTCCAGCTTCGGCCGCAAGCGTTCCTGCAGGGATGAGCTTGGCGCCTGCAGCTCTGAGTTTCTCACGCGGTTCGTTTGGCATTGCAGCAAGTCCCGTAAGCACAGGAAGCGGCTTTACTGATTCATCGTTAACCAGTAGAAAGCCCTCATGTTTGAGATACGGCAAATTACGCAAGGCTTCGGTCGTTTCAAACGAAATAACGTAATCGGCGCATCCTAAATCAGCAACCATGGAAGAAACCTTTTCGCCAAACCTAACAACGGTTGTGACCGCACCCCCACGTTGAGACATGCCATGAATCTCCGAAAGCTTGACTTCGCATCCTGCGGCAATTGCCGTTTTTGCAAGCAGATCGGCAGCTAAAATTGTACCTTGACCTCCTACACCACAAAGCAGGACTGTCGTTGCGCTACTGGTATTAGCGGACATCGGCGTCCCCTTTCTCAAGCTTATCTATTTGCACGATAGCGGAATAGGCGCAGTACTGTTCACATTGTCCGCATCCGATACACGTGCCACCGTCGATACTCGCATTGCCCGTTTCGGGGTCTTTTGCAATTGCGGGGCAGCCTAGTGTTGGACAGATGCCGCAAGCACGACAATCTGCGGTAACAACATAAACTGGCTCGTGCTTTCGATCGATCAGCACACAAGGCGCACGGAACACGATGACTGAAAGATTATCGGAGCTAGTAGCGGCCTTTAAGGCAGCTCGCACATCCTTCATGACATGCGGATCCACTGTCGCAACATCTTCGATTCCAAGAGCGCGAAGAATGCCTTCGAGATCAAGCTCACGCGTGGGACGTTTTTGCAGGGTAATGCCATTGAAGGGATTGCCCTGCTGGCCCGTCATCGCTGTCGTGCGGTTGTCGAGTATACAGACGGTTCCGCTTCCTTGATTGTATACCGTATTGAGCAGCGAACTCAATCCTGAGTGTGCAAACGTTGAGTCACCAATCACGGCAACAATGGGACGATGCGTGGTGCCTTGTAGCGCCAATTCAAACCCATGAGCCATTGAAACCGATGCACCCATATCAATACACGTATCAATAGCTGAGAGCGGCGCTAAAGCACCAAGGGTATAACAACCGATATCACCCGTAACAATAGCCTTAATCCTTGAGAGCTCTTTAAACACCAAGCGATGAGGACAACCAGCACATAGCGCAGGAGGCCTTCCAGGAATACCTTCGGGCATTGCTGCGTGAGAAGGCTCCTCGATACCAAACGCAAGGCGAATAGCGCCTGGCGTAAGCTCTCCTGCTTGGGCGAGCGAAGTGACAGGCGGCTCAGAAAGATCAATACCGAGCGCTCTTACTTGGTTCGAGAGATAATCGGAGGCTTCTTCGATAACGTAGAGCTTCTCAACAGAGGCAGCAAAATCTTCAAGCATGCGTGCAGGAAGTGGCCAGGTAACACCCAGCTTTAAGATGCTTGCCTC
>JAVWLC010000336.1:0-2981 GCA_036638175.1 Raoultibacter sp.
CAGATACGACGAATCGCAACCGCCCGAGAACGCCACCGCAAACCGCGGCGTACGTACGAAGTAGGCCTCAAGCGCCTCGACCCCAACTCCCTGACCGTTTTGAGTTTCAGTCATACCTCGTCCTCTCGCACGATTCATAATAAGCAAACGCATAATTTCATTCCTCAACACAAGGATTACGCAAGTGACAGAATCCCCCCCCCATCGCTTGCCACAACCACCGAGGATCAGAGTTTAACCCTTGGAGTTAGCTTAAAGGTAAGTCACATCCGCCAGCTTCTACCGCCCAGAAGCAGTCAACAAATCAGCTCTTACGATAAGCGACAATAAAGAACACGAACTGCGGCTTCGTGGAGTTCGTGAAAATTTGGCCAATCCTAAACTTATGTTCCCAAAAGGATCACCCAAAACGTTTTTTAAAACCCTCAGCTTAAGCACTCCATGCCATCATACGAAAGCGCTGTAATTTCAATGTCGTCAGGATAAGGTCCAAGAAAGCGAGACCCATCCAAGTGAATCAAGTGGTCAGGATCGCTCATGCACCAAGCTTCCGTCTCCCAAGCTAATTCCCCAATCCATTTACGAAGAGAGCCTCTATCCCGAAAACATGTCACATATACGATCTCGGGTGTGAGATCTCGGAGCATGCAGCCTATCATCTTCTTTCGAGCTTCGTCGATTTCTCCACCGCTGAAACAAGCCTCGCACACAAACAACCACGAGGTACTCGGCTGCCATGCAATCACATCCGGCTTGCATGGAGAGCCAACCGTCTTTTCAGCACTCTCAATAGCAGCTTTTAAGGCCGTCGGAAGGAGAGCATCCTGGCAACGATCAAGATAAATATCACCCTCGGCATCACTAATGAAAAGGACCTCGGATTCAGGGGCATAACGCGGCAAGAACTCCTCGATAATGGCCGAGATGATGACTCCTTGACCCTTTTTTGTCACTGCCTGGGTCATACCAGAAGGTAAAACAATGTGAGATTTTGCGACTCGTCGATTAGGAACCAAACCATCAGCTCGATCAGCCGCCACGCTTCTTACACGAATTAACTCTCGATTGTATCGATCAGTGCCAAAAGCCCGCAGCAGCTTAAGCATTTCATCGGTAAGCGCATAGCATGTTTTACCAGAGTTTGTGGGAGAGTCATCCATACCAGGATTCTTCATTACCAGACCCGCAGCCACAAGGGGGGCAACCGTTCCCTTGCGCACAGACTCCCTGCTATTCTCCTTATAGGTTTTATTAAACACAGACCCATTGATGATATCGATTATGTCATGAATTCTGATCGCATTATCGGTTGCCTGGTCCCAAGATTCTTCCCCCTTGAGTCCAGCTAAAGCAAGTAAAACATAGCCAGCTCGCTCATTGCTCAGTTTCGAAGAAAAGTCGATATCTTTCAAGATACTACACGCTTCTTCCAAGGTGGCAGCATTCATCGCAAACATTCCTTGTCTACTGGCAGCCTATTCAAATCACTTGCATTTACCTGCGTTGATCCACCGTAAGACCGAAACACCGTATCAGACGAAGGCGCATTAATTAACCGACAGAGCTGCTCGGCAATATCTTTTGCAAGAGGAACCGTTTTTTTCTTTGTTCCGGCATGAATAACATTAACATGATTCTCGATAGCGACAGGAACATCAGAATCAAGAATAAACGCCTGCAACCTGCGCTCTTCCTCCTTAGGGGCAAAGCGCTTTACGAGAACGTAATAACCAGGAGGCACCGTAAGCCCAACGCTCTTCACCGTTTCCATCCACTGCGGCTTTCGAGATGAAGACAACGGATGAACAATGGTGCTTTTCCTCAGGTTGCACGAAAAAAGGACTGGGGTCTCAAAACCAGCCTTGAAGGAACTAGAAAGAGCATCTTTTACTCGATACTCCACAACCTTACCCGTGCTTGCGCGCACGCCGACATCCAAAAGAGTGAGCGAGGGAACGGTATTCATCGGCTCTACCGAAATCACAAGATCGTCATCGAGCGGATTTACAAGGTCAGTAAATCGAAAATAGGAAGTTGCCACCGACGAAGAAACGTTTTTTGAAGCCGTTACCGTAATAAAATCACCTTGGGTTTTTCGAGAGAACTTCACCAGCATAATTTCTTGAAGCACGCCAAGATCGGCAAAAATTTCTGTTCGGGAATCATAGATATGCATAGCATCAATTGAAACGTTTTCAAGAACCCACTTTCTAAAGGGTGCAAAATACCGACCGTTCATCCATGAGCGGGGAACAATGGCAACACATTCGCCCCCTTCTGCAAGATGCTGAATAGCTATACACATGAACGCGGCATAGAGATTGGGAGCCTTCACGGGCAAAAAAGATTGACGAAGGTCGCGAGAACTCATCTTACGATAAGGAGGATTAAGCACAACTCTATCGAAATGTCCCAAATCGAGTCCCGCCAGAGCATCTCCAACAATAAGTTCGGTCTGAATAGGCAAATCATCATAGGCTGAACTGCAATGAGCTGCGATTCTTTCATCTTGCTCAACGCCCACCACTGAACAAGATTTCCCATAGCGTTCAAACAAGGCTGCCGAAAGAACACCAGAACCAGATCCAAGATCGAGGCAAGTTACAGCAGTATCGGAATCGGAAAACAAGTCGGCAGCGTGCTTTGCCACTTCAACAGGCGTGAGGTATTGCCCATATTCAGCCCGAATAGACTCGTCGGTGTCCTCAATAGAACAAACCCTTCTATCCCTCGCCATCTCAAGCGCAAACGCCACAGTTTTCTCCTTGCAAGCCGATCGAATCAGCCGATTATATCACCCCGATACAGATACCTCTCCCACGCCGCAATTTCATCTCACCTGTAGCACGACACACCGTTCGAGCTCCCAGCAACTCGTTTATCACACCATACTCAGACCAACGAAAGCAAAGGACATGCTTATTTTTCGAACAGCTCGGCGGCACGCGCAAGCTCGTCTACGATGGCGATATGCTGGGGGC
>JAVWLC010000337.1:0-2972 GCA_036638175.1 Raoultibacter sp.
AGTAAAACGGTCAATATATAGTGACCTTATCGGGATTGATCTGGGACGGAACAACATCATGAGGCAGCAAACTACCTTACAGGAAGTCACGTGCAAGGCGTTGAGCGTATTTCTGACAGCATGTTTGATTGTAGGTCTTGCCCCAGCAGTAGCCCTTGGTGATACCTCCGTAAACGTAAAGGTTGAAGCACCTGCGCAAGTAAGTGAAACGGTAGTGCTTGACTCTGGCGCTGAAGCAAAAGCCCCGGACAGTACTGATGCGGATGTCAGTGTGTCCAAAGATGTAGTCGGCCCCGAGTCTGCTCCTGATCAAATCAACTCTGCAGTACCACTGAGTCCTGACGCAACACCCAAGCCCTCCCAAATCACGACCGATGTTGCTTTAGGTACAACACCTGATATGCAAACAGAAACGCTTCTTGTAGATGGCCTTACCTATCTGGTGGATCGTGAATCAAAATCAGCAACTTTGACTGGCTGGTACGGCAATGCTCCTGCAGGAGATCTTTCGGTTCCCTCACAAGTTAGCGACGGTGCAAATGTCAATGTTTATGTCGGCGTTTGGTGTATTCCCTGATCTAGGGCGTGTGATTGGCGGAAATAACACGGCGCGTTGTGAATAATGCTTCAGTAAGCATGATTAATACTGCAATTTTCTCATATTCTTCTGTTTAATCGCATGCTGACGCACCCACATATGGCGGGCTCGGATAATCTCGATGAGGGGGTCTACGCTACTTCGGCAAGCCTAGTTGCGGCTCGTTTGCATTTGTTGATTTCTCTATCGAATAACTCTGATGCAGACTTGCCTTTGTGGATCTTGCGAGGGTAATTATTCATCCAGGTTACATTCTCGAAAATCTCATGAATCGGCACCTCCGCGAAGTTCGTTCCTTTTGGATAGAACCTTCGCAAGAAACCGTTAGCATTTTCGTTGCTGCCTCGTTCTCCAGAGCGGTATGGATGTGCGTAATATATATCAAACCTCGGTGACGCCCGATCCGATTGTATCGATTGCTGTAATAGCTTGAAGTTTACAAACTCTATTCCGTTATCGAACGTGATTGTTTTCACTACAGCGGAAAACAGATCTCCCAGCCATTTTTCGACTAGATCAAGTGCCTTCTTCACATGCTGTGGCGACTTACTCGGTATTCGTATTGCTATATATTTCCTTGTTTTTCGTTCGAGTAGCGTGAATACGGCCGCTGTTCCATTGCATTTTGTCGGACTACATACTAGATCACCTTCCCAATGTCCGAACTCGTTTCGCTTGATTATCCTTTTTGGGCGATTGTCTATCGATAACTCAGCTGGTCTATTCTTTGCTTCACGCTTTTCGCAATTCTCATCTTTACGCTTTGCGTTTGGTCTCAATAGATTCATCCCGTTAAGCCCATACTCGCCGCTATGTATATATGCATACAGTGTTGATACGCATATTCGCACAGGGAGCTGTTTCTCGTGAGCCGCCTGCGTGAGTGCTGCATATGGACTGTAATTCTTTGGTTTGCGAGCTTTTATCAGCTCCGTAACGCGTTTGAGGGCAATATCACCAGGTGCTATTTTCCGCGGGCATCCTTTTTGCGACGCCGCATTATCGGCGAGACTCTGTGCGTAGTACCAGTCGTATACATACTCTGTTTTATAGCGTATTGGATCAACGATTTGCTCGCACTTACCTCGGGCGACTTCCTTTTGTATGGTCGAAGGACTGCGATTTATTTCTCGTGCTATTTCGGATGAATTAAGTCCGCCACGCAAGTATCGTTCAATCTTTTTTCGATCCTCGATAGTTAGGTTTGTCTTACCAGCCCGCGATCCGTGTCTTCTTGTGGTCTGCATATGCTCTCGCCTCTTAGTTCCCTTACGTTGCTATCTATCCTATAAACCGCGGGATGATAGCGCTTACATGCTTTCCACTTGCAAGGCGGTAGTTCGGCCTTGCAAGTGGAAGCACGAAGCACTTGTTGTGCCTGTTCTATGATGGTATTTGATAAGACAACGGTATCAATATATGTGCATTTGCGCAAAAGGTTACTTATCTATTTCTCCATATGTGCATATAGCTATATGTGCATTTGTATAATTATGCAAATGCACATATGTATGGTTGTCTATATAGCAGGGTAATATTTTCGGTAAATATTCAGGAGCTAAAAAACGGTACGCGCCGACTTTGATAATGGGGCAACCGTACGATTTAGAGACTGTTCAGCGCAAGGCGGAGCTACTCGCCCCGCACCCTCGGCAGGGGACTAGCCCCCTGCACCCCATTGAATCTTTCTACCACCAAGATCGGCTTGCACCGATGGTGTGGAAAGCAAGAGCTTCCTTCCCACACCGCCTAGACCGACTGTTTGACACGCGAGATCTCGCAATCGCGGTTTTCGCTTGTTCCGTTTTGAGATTTTTACGCAGGCTGATCTCAAAACGGGCTCAAACCGCAGCGATTCACTGAGGGTCAGAAAAGCGTGATGGGTAGATATATTATCGAGGGATTATGCCGAGCCCCTTTTGCTGGATCTCTCTGTTCAATACGTCGTTTTACCGCGTCTTCTTCCTGGTATCGCCTTCAAACGTAGCTTTCTTCGATCGCATCCTGCAATTGTGTTTGCGCCCTTTGCTTTTCCTTGTCTACCGTTCGTACGTACCTAAGAAAGTGGTTTAGCCTGGCATGGCACTCAATCGATGCAAGGCGGGTGAAAACTTTTTGCCAATAGCTTGGCAAAAACTCTTCGGCGCTTAACGCGCCTTGCCCTTTGGGTTTCCCCTTGAATCCTTGCATCGCTCTCGTTGCCACAGGCCTCACCCCGTCCCGATCAAAGCAATTCATCGTCCATGTTCGCCCTGTGAGGGCTCCATGGGACCTCGTTCTTTCTTTGATCGAGGTTCGGTGCCTTGTCTACCACGTTCTTGGATTACGAACATACAAACGGTGAGATTAGGAGGATACGACATGCAGAAAATCG
>JAVWLC010000338.1:0-2965 GCA_036638175.1 Raoultibacter sp.
CTCTATGAGAAGATGCTTGCTGAACAACAAGCCGCAGAAGGTGAAGCTCGTCGTAACCAAATTGGTACTGGAGATCGAAGTGAGAAAATTCGTACCTATAACGGACCTCAAGACCGTGTGACCGATCACCGCATTGGCTACAACGGTACCTACAACGGTGTTTTGCTTGGAGCGGGAGGAAACGGTCTTGCTGAGCTCGTAACCGCCCTGCAAGCCGCAGACCGCGCAGCGAAACTTGAAAAGGCAGTATAGGAAATTCCTCGCGTCTCAAAACTATACCTTTGTCCGTTGATTACGTTCATCCTGGCGCATAGGATCAAGCTTGACGTTTTAATTGATCGGGGATGGTGTGGGAAATATTGAAGCGCTTGAATCGCTGTCGAAAGAAAAGCTCATTGAGCTGGTAGAGATCTATTCGAAAAATCTTATAGCTATGGATGGTGTATGGTTTCAATCCATCGAGCGAAAGTTCGGTATGGATGAAGCGATGTATCACGATGAAGAAGCTTGGAAGCGCTTTACGATAACGGAAGCAATGCGCATTAAGAAGTTTCTCGGCTTGCCTGAACGAGCAGGACTTGAGGGCCTCGAAAAGGCGCTCTCGTATAAGCTGAACACGCTATCTAATCTTGTTGAGGTAAAGCGTGAGGGTGCCGAACTTATCTACCGTATTGTCGATTGCCGTGTGCAGACCGCTCGCAAACGTAAAAATATGCCCTTTCACCCCTGCAAATCGGTCGGTATGTTTGAATATGAAGGGTTTGCTCGCACCCTGGATGAGCGCATCGTCTGCGAATGCCTGAGCTGCTTTCCTGATATCACCGATGAAACCTGCAGTTGTTCTTGGAAGTTTACGCTGGTTGAATCGTAGGTTTTTGCATTCAACTTTTTTACGCGGTTACCCTAGTGGGATGCTGTTGTGTTTCGGGCCTGATGAATTACGAGGCAGTTTGGGTGCGCTTTTGTTACAATCAGTTTATGAATGATACATGGACTATACAAGCTGCTCTTGATTGGACTGTTGGCTATCTTGAGCGCAAGGGCGATGAGAATCCGCGTTTGTCGGCGCAGTGGCTCCTTTCTGAAGCAACCAATCTTTCCCGTATTGAACTTTACGCGCATTTCGATCAGCCTCTGAGTGTCGAAGAACGCGATGTGCTGCGCGGTTTTGTAACCCGACGCGGCAATGGCGAGCCGCTGCAATATATCACTGGTGAAGTGGGTTTTCGCCATATTACGGTGAAGGTGCGGCCTGGCGTATTGATTCCTCGGCCTGAGACCGAAGTGCTGGTGAGTGAGGGCCTGGCAACCTTGCCTGCGCCCCCGAAGCGCGTTGCTGCTGAAAGCGAAGCTGTAGCGCAAGATTCAGAAGCGAGCCTTGAGGATGAAGCTCGTGATCTCCTAGGGACAGGCGAAATGGAGCCCGAAGCCGGGGGAGCAGATGATCCCGAGGCTGCTCTTGTTGATGGGGTAGCGGAGCGCGTGCAGTATCTTGTTGCTGATCTTTGCACGGGAACGGGCTGTATAGCGTGCTCGATAGCTTACGAGCATCCTGAGACGCGCGTTATCGCCACCGACCTTGCACCTGAGGCTGTTGTTCTTGCGCAGGAAAATGCCCGCTTGTTGGGTGTTGAAGATCGTGTTGAAGTTATCGCGTGCGATCTTGGGTCAGGCATTGATCCTGCGTGTATGGGAAGCTTTGATCTCGTAATTTCAAATCCGCCGTATATTCCCACAGAGGTCCTTGCAGATATACCGCATGAAGTGTCTGATTTTGAGCCAAATCTCGCCCTTGATGGGGGAGCGGACGGGCTGGATCTCTTTCGCCCGATTGCGACTTGGGCGCGAAAAGCTCTTGCGTCTGACGGAGCGCTTGTTGTTGAGCTTCACGAAACGTGTCTTGATGCAGCAGCAGCAATCGCTCGAGCTGAAGGGTTTATGACAACGAAAATCACCGAAGATCTTGCGGGGCGTCCACGGGTGCTTATTGCGAGGGGCTTTGAAGATCAGGTATCCCACTAGCCTAGACACGTAGTTGATTTGATTGGAAGGAAGTCCCATGCTTGAGCGCAACATTCTCGATGATAACCTCACCCTTAGTGCTTATGTGCTGAGAAGCAGGTTGGAAAATCGGTTACCAAAAATTGGGATCATACTTGGCTCGGGCCTCAATCCTCTAGCAAATAAGGTGCAAAATCCTATCACGGTACCGTATGCAGAAATCCCCCGAATGAATACGAGCACCGCCGAAGGACATGTTGGACAGTTTGTCTGCGGGAGCCTTGGGGGAAAAGAAGTTCTGTGCATGCAGGGTCGCCTGCATGGCTATGAAGGCAACAATGCTCAAGAAGTTGCGTATCCCGTTTGGCTTATGGAGCGAATGGGTATTGAGGTTTTGATTACCACTAATGCGGCTGGTGGTATTAACGAAGCGTATGAGGTGGGCGACTTCTGTATGATGTCCGACCAAATTAATTTTACGGGTCGCAATCCCATCGCCGCATCTGATCCCGCGAACCTATCTGATAGATTTTTCTCAATGACAAATGCGTTTGATGAAGGACTGCGAGCAATTGTCCGTGAGGTTGCCTGCGAAAACGATATTTGCTTGCAAGAGGGTGTTTATCTTGGACTGCTTGGGCCAAGCTTTGAGACACCTGCAGAAATTAGGATGTTTCGGGTATGGGGTGCTGACATGGTTGCAATGTCGGTGGTTGAAGAGGTTATAGCCGCACGTCATGTGGGTCTTAAGGTGTTGGGAATTTCGCTGGTTACAAATAAAGCGGCAGGTATTGGCGGCGCCTCGCCTAATGGTATTGAAGTTCTTGAAGTCGCTAAGCTGCGCGAGCAGGATTTTGAGCGTCTTGTGACCGAAACGATTGCTCGCATATGATGCGTGTTTAAGGGTGGCATAATTCAGTGAAGATCACCTTCCAAGAGGTATCCGAAGCAACGGACCTTCGTG
>JAVWLC010000339.1:0-2961 GCA_036638175.1 Raoultibacter sp.
AAGAAGGCCACCAGTCTCTATGTCGTATCTATAACTGTACAATTCATCGTCCTTCAATATCCCTAAGCGTGTAGGCACGCTCAATAGCCGTTCTGACAAGTGCCGTCTTACGTAATACGAATCCCGCTTTCATGAGGTAGCCGGCTGCCTCTTCTTCGCTCAAGTCAAGTGTACTTTCAGCAAGCACATGAGCCAAGAGTTCCCCGTAATTCGGATAATCATGATTTCTTGGGTATATTGCCCCGACGATATCTGTCCTGGCAGGGCCGCCGCTGATCTTGTAACGCTTGCTGTAACGCGCTACATAACTCTCCAGTAGATAGAGCGTCCATGGCTGTCCGACGTAGGGGAAGGAGTTAAAGCTTGAAATCGCCTTGATGGGCGTAATGCTATCGTTTACAAAGAAGTCAAGTGCCTCGTCGGCAGCATCGACGTAGAACTCAACAAGAGTGTCGGATACGAATAAATCTCGATCCGTTCTAACCATGGTCTCGAAAGCAATGGGGAGTATTGCGTTCCGCGCTTGCCCAGTGATGGATTTCTCCAGGTCATCAAGTTCATTAAGCGTTGCCCTACTTAAGCTTCGGCAAGACTCCCTCATCACGTCATTGGCTGAAATCGCTTCACCGGCCCGTGTGACGATTTGACCTTTCTTGCTGTAATCACGCGAGAGAATCTTTACGAAGAATGCACCGCGAACCGCGGCCTCGGAAAGCGTGGGGTTGTCACCTAACGTTCGGGTAAGATCAACGTTCCCAAGGGACACAAAACCATGTTTATTAATTTCCTCCTCCACAAGAGCCCGGGCATCGGTGATATCACACGCGTTGATTTCGACGCCGTCGGCGCGACCGTATTCGCCGGCACGGACGCGAACAAACCTCTTGCTCTGAGAAAGCGATGAGGTGATCTTGCTCGTGGGGATGTACGGCAACTTCTCCTTAATGTCATCAACAGCAAGCTGCACTTTCTCGCCGAATGACCTGATGAGCTCATCTTCCGTCGACACATCCTTCGTTGTTGCACAGTAGTTCTTATAGCAGACAAGCTGCATTCCAGACTCCTCGATAACCCGTTTTAGGGCGTCGGCGGAGTAAATCATCTTACTTGTATAGTAGTCTGCCGAAATGTTGTAAAGCTCCTCATAATAGAAAACTCTATGACCTTGACTCTTTTCTACCTCTAATCGCTCGCGGATTGTTTGCTTCGTCGAGGCTCCAATTAAATACAGTTTTCCGCTGAATGTAATACCATGCTCAACGAGACAGCTTTCGACATCTTCATCTTTCGGTGCATCTTTGCCGGTTCGATCTTTGTATAGTCGGGCAATTTTCTTTCGATCGATAGCGGAATCAAGCCGCAAGCCATTAGGAAATCCTTCGGTAACAACATCCATGAGAATGTCTTGCACATCAGGAAGCAAGGTATTGTTTTGCCTCGCTTGCTTACGCATTGCAGGCTTTTCATCAAACAACACATCACCATCAAGAAAATCAATAAACTTCTTGAGCGCAGCACTGAACCGATTGTGCTGCTCTATGTTGTAGTCCACGAACTCAGGATCTCGGAAGAGCTGATTGGCTATTCGTTCGACAGATTGCGCATCACTGTTGCCATAGAAGTGTATATCCGTATAACCATGCTCTCTGGCAAACCGTTCGGCATTGTTTATGGCCGAAGAATAGCTTCGAGCGGAACTCTCGGCAAGACCGCCGTCAATCATCCACTTCTTGAATCCAGTAGCCGTATTCGGAGTATTGCTCTTCTTCACTTCGCTCCGTGTAGGGCTAGAACCATCGCTAGGTTCGGAGTTGCTTTTTGTATGCGCAGTAATTAAACTACCGGGTCTTGCGTGGTTTTTCGTCCACCATCCTGGATGCCCGCCAATAGCTCGACCCCCATTCTGCTTGTAATAGGATCTAACGCCTAGCTTGCGAGCATCACTTATGAAAGATGATGGTTCTTCACCCCCGATAGCCCAGAGACATCCATCCTTGTCTCTCTTGTCAGCATATTTAATGCCATTTTGTCGTATGGTATCTATGAGAGCATCACCCAGGCTCTCGACCTGAACAGTCTGTAAGCCATTAATAATTGTCGATTGCTTTAAGGGCTCGTGTTCAGTTTCGATTTTTCCGGCAGCAGTATCATCTGACATTTGTATAGCAGTATCCAATATGCTGGCAAACTCAGCAGGATTCGTTCGATATAGATTGACTATTTCCTGAAAAAGAACTGAGTGTTGAGGGATGCCCTTTTTGCCGCCAGTCATCGCATTTTGCATCACGCCAAATTGATAACTAATACCTGAAGTGTTTCTGTAGGAGCTATCAATAGCTGCACCAGCAAGAAGGGCTCGCTTCCTGAGCATCGTGGAAACTTTTTCAACAGCAGCAGGCCGAGTCATGATTTCATCAACGGTTCTCACATATGCATCGAGTAGTACAGCAGCTTCATATTTGTCCCAACGTGCCCGAGTAGCCATCCTTCACCTCCTTGCCAAGTTCAGTCGATAGTCCTTCCTATTCAGCCTCATTACTCGTTGTTGATAATCTCCATCATGTCCCCGATATCGCACTCGAGAGCTATACAAATCTTGTTGAGAGTCTCAGAACTAACATTTTCATCTTTCCCAAGTTTTGCAAGGGTAGAAGAGCTGATTCCGGTGACGAGCGCAAGGTCTTTTTTCTTCATGTCTTTATCAATAAGCAACTTCCAAAGCTTCTTGTAGCTAATAGCCATCGCACTCGCTCCACATCGCTTAAAATGCCCAACTTGTTTAAATGAACCAGACAGTAATACTTATAGACTAGGATAGCCTAATGTTACGCTATTGAAAAGATTAAGTCTGCTAACGCAAAGTTTTTCTTTGCATCTCTTTCCAAGGCTTAAATTGCAAACTCAGCGCAACACTTCAGACCTAGCGCAACGGGTGCGTTGAGTCTGAATATTTAGCGTTTT
>JAVWLC010000340.1:0-2107 GCA_036638175.1 Raoultibacter sp.
TCAATTATTTCGCGGTTAAGACGGTCGAATTCCTCATCTGGGAGATTCGCTGCCGTCCCTTGCGCGAGTGCCTTTTTGAGCACGTCAAGCTTATCTTTCGTGTCATCGAGAGAACGCCTAAATTGCTTTTGTTCCAATTCGAGAAGTTGAGTGCTTCCTGGTGAATACTTCAAAGCTCGCTTGATATTGTTGAGTTCTTTTGTGGTCTTCTTTCCTTCTGCGGAAATGGACCTAAGAGCAGCGCCGACTTCAGAGGTGTCAGCACCAAATTCGACAACGAGACCTTCGTATGCAGATGGCATACTGCTCACCTCCTATCTGAGTAGTGCATCGATATCTGATTGAGTTGCTTCGCGCGCTTCACCTGCGCTTTGGGCGGCGTTGCTTGCGAATGCGAGATCGGTGAAGATGAGTGCGTCCTGATACGTCAGTTCACGCATCTCATCGATGGAAAAGCCGAGGTGTTTGAGCGAGAGAATCAGTTCGTGCTCGCTAAACTTACTTTTTTCTTGGTCCTCGTTTGGGCTGCTCGTCGGTAGGTTCGGTCTTCTCAAAACGAAAGATCTCTGCCATGACGGCTTGGATGATCTCCCTTCCACCGTTGTCGGTAAAAGTGAGTGGATTGTCGTAGGCGCAATCTGGTTCTGGGATTGTTTCATCGCTCAAAACACGGGGTGCCCAGACTGTGTACGGCGGGATTGTACGGTCGGCTGTTTTAGCCATAGCCCAGCCAATGCGCATGACAATGTCCATATCAGATGCACCATTAAGGATGCTGTATGCGTCTTCGGTAAGGCTTCGCTGGAACGCGTCGCGGTACTCCTTGGCGGCAATGATGCCGCCTTGGAGTGAAACGACGGTGCGACCAATGGTTGCACTCTGCATGATTAGCCCTCAGCAATCGTGTCGCCTGGGCGCGTTACTTTGGTAAACCAATTTTTGAAGACCGCGTCATCAACGCCGTTTTGAGCCTTAACACCCCTGATAATCTTTTTGTCATTCGCTACGGTAGGAATCATCGTGAGCTTGATCTTGTCGTTAGCGAACTTGATATCCTCGGAGTTTGTTTCGTTCTCCGTCTCGGGGCGAGCTGCCGAACAGTTGTAGTAGGCAACGCGGCGCTTCTGCGCATCGCCATTGATCTCGAAAAGCAGTGCGAAGTTTTTGCCTTGATCATCAGCAGACTCATACACGATGCCGTTTGCGTCGGTCTTGTTTCCAAGAATGATGGCAAGAACATCATCGGGGATATCGGCAGCTTCAAGCTCGCCCGTATAGCCGTTGTTGCTCTGCGCTACGTAGTACGCTGTATCATCGGCATAGAGCACAGTAGAGTTTCCTTCTGGGCTTGCGGTAAACTTGATGATGCCAGGGAGTTTAATTGATGCCTGGTATTCGCCTGTTGCTGGGTCGATTGGTGCGATGTGGCAATTAGACAAGCCGTACTTCACCTTGTTTTTTACTGCATCAGCCATGGGTAATTCCTCCTAAAAGTAAAGAGCCACCGAAAAGGTGGCTGCAATTAAACGTTCTGATTCGATTGATATTTCTCCTGCAAAAGACCAAGGCACACCACGCTCGTCAAGCAAGCGCTCGATCTTTTCCTTGGCTTCCTCGTTTTCCTTTTCGTCGTAGATTTCAACGTCGAAGAATCGCTTCTTTTTGTACACGCGATCATCAGCATGTAAGTCATCCGACGCGTCGAAGGAAACGACAATGCAGGGCAATGAGGGAGGTTCGTCGAACAAAAAATAAGAGACTGGGTAGCCAGTCTCTTTAAGTAGTTCAATTAGTTCATTTTTCGTCATATCGTTTTCTTGATCTCCCTCCTAAGCTTTGCCTTCGCTTTGTTAGCGGCAGGTTTAACGTGCTTGAAGGCTCGCGTACGACCACCCGTTACTTTGATCAGGTGTCCTTTTTCGAGTAGATGCGTAAGGCTGGGATAGTCCTTGTTCTTGACAACAAAGATTGGTTTTTCCGCGCCCTTGCTTTCGTCATCGACACTCCACCCAGCAGCGTAATCACCCTTCTTCATGGGAGTTGGCGGGGTATTGTGTAGGATTTCCTCACAGTGTTTAGCTGTGTCCTTAACAACATCGGCAGCGTT
>JAVWLC010000340.1:2117-2943 GCA_036638175.1 Raoultibacter sp.
CAAGAGATACCGCCAAACGATCAGGCGATATCTTTCTTGTACGTCGAGCCATTGAGCACCTCCTTATACGGAGCTAGTGCGGTTCCTCTTACTGTGCATTCAATCGACACCACTGCCGTTGCGCGGTTGTCCTTGTTACTCAACAGCTCTGTCTCTGAACTTTCAATGCCAGGCAAAGCCCGTTCAACTACTCCCGATAGCGACCATTCCGCGAGGATCGCGTTCGTGACACAATCGACGTACGCAAGGCATATATGCCGAGCTTTATCTTTCGACCTATCGGTTGCAGCAATGCTTATGTGCACCGAAAAGGTATCTGACAAACGAATGGTTTTGTCGGATGCTTCAGCGTTTGACTTCGAAGGCATATTGTCGATGATCACCGACATAGGTTTTTTTGATGCCTTCTCACCGACACTCAAAACAGGAGCAGGTATATCGTTGTAAAGCTCCGTTAGAGTTCCTTCGGTAAAGAAGATTGAAAGACGATCAAAGATTGCCGCAATGGTGTTTTCGTAAACGGTGCTAGTTCCACTCATGAGCTGCCCCCGTTATTTTTACAACGCGGTGCATTTCCATGTAATCGTCGTAGCCATCAACCGCAAAAGGAATTCCTGCATACACGATGCGATATGCCTTCAGGTTTTTTCTGACCTCAAACAACTTTTGGAAATAGCGCACACTGAAAACGAGACGTTCGGTTAAGTCTTCGGTGTCCCCCTCGCTTCTGCCTTTAGTATCTTTGTTGATACTCGCGTAGGCTTTTGCGTAGTGGCTCCATTCGCTTGTGTCCTCGTTGTAAAGCTCAATGGTGATCGGCTTGTCA
>JAVWLC010000341.1:0-2932 GCA_036638175.1 Raoultibacter sp.
CAAAACATCAACGAATCCCCGATTGTCGTTTGAGATTGCGTTAACTCGCATGGTTCGCCCCGATTCTGATTTAACGTTGGCCTCGCTTGCTGAACGTGTCGAAGCGCTGGAGTCTGGTTACTCTGCGGTTGCCCATGTTGTTTCAGCGCCAGCTCAGGCACACGTAGCATCGACAGCGATTGCAGCTTCGGCTCCTGTGGCGCAGCAAGCAGCCGTACCGGTTGCGCAGCCTGTTACCCAAACCGCACCTGAGGTTTCTGCTCCCGCTGCAACACCAGTGCCCGCATTTGATCCCGCGGTTGATGCGAATTCATCCGCACCTGCACCCGAGCCTGAAGCGGCGCCCGTTTCCGCAACTCCTGCTGCTAGTGCGTCGGGAGCACCTGCTTCCGGGCTTGATAATCCCGCAGCATTGCAGCGCATCTGGCAAGCAGCGCTTAGCTCCATCAAGAAGGCGAAGGCCGCTTACGGTGTTCTCTTCCTCAATACAAAAGCTGTACATGATGCCTCTCGTGGTGGCATCATTATCGAGTTTCCGAAGGAGAACGCCTTTGCGTTCACGGCCGTGCAAAAACCTGAGGTAATCGACGTTGTTAAGACCGC
The DNA here is from genome assembly GCA_036638175.1 of Raoultibacter sp. Lineage (GTDB taxonomy): Bacteria > Actinomycetota > Coriobacteriia > Coriobacteriales > Eggerthellaceae > Raoultibacter. The sequence goes on from JAVWLC010000341.1 coordinate 604, forward strand.
GCTTATGCAAGCAGCGGGCGGCGAGGTTGCTTTCCGGTTTGAACAAGCCACCGCAGCAGCGAAGCCTGCAGCGGGAGCAGCAACACCTGCGCCCGTGGCGGCAACTTCCGCACCTGCAGCAGCGGTTGCAGCTGTAGCGCCTGTTGCTGTTGCGGCTTCTGCACCTGTTCCCACAGCAACTGCCGCACCAGCGACCAATGCCGCTGCCGCACCCGTACCTGCATCCGCGGCCTTTGAAGCACCCGAGCCTGAATCAATCCCACTTGATGCATACGCCGCAGTTCCATCAGACTACGAGCCTGAACCCGCTCCTGCATCCTCAGCTGCACCAACAGCGGCTTCTGCGCCTGGATCAGATTCAGGTGATGCAGACATGGAGGCGATTCTCGCAATGGGGTTTGGCGATGGGGTATCATTCCAAGAAGTCGAATAGCTCGGTTCCGTTTACGGGAACCGATGGCAAGCAAGAACGCGATAAAGGAGAACTACTATGGATATGAAGAAGATGATGAAGCAAGCTCAGAAGATGCAGATGGAGCTTGCCCGCGCCCAAGAAGAAATCAAAGATCTGACCTTTGAAGCAACCGCTGGTGGCGGCATGGTAAAAGCTGTCGCTCTGGGCGATATGACCATTCAAAGCATCACGATCGACAAGGATGCCGTTGATCCTGAAGATGTCGACATGCTTGAAGACATGGTTGTTGCAGCTGTCAACGAAGCACTCCGTGGTGTTGGTGAGATTGGTTCATCGCGTCTCAATTCCGTAACCGGGGGCATGAACATCCCGGGCCTCATGTAGGAAACCAGCCGTGAACGCTGCGCCATCAATTCAAAAACTGCTCGACGAACTCGAGCGATTGCCGGGTGTCGGGCCCAAATCGGCGCAGCGTATTGCCTACTGGATACTCAATTCGGATAAGGCAACATCCATGCGCCTTTCCGAAGCAATTGCTGAAGTGAAAGACACCGTTCATTTCTGCGCACAGTGCTACAACTACGCCGAAGACGATCTCTGCGAGATTTGTGCTTCCACCAAGCGTGATCAGGGAATTATTTGCGTGGTAAGCGAACCGCGCGATATCCCCCCTATTGAGCGGACGGCAGTGTTCTCTGGTACGTATCACGTGCTGGGTGGAGCACTTTCCCCGATGGAGGGTATCGGTCCTGATGATCTCCATATCTCACCGCTGCTTCAGCGCCTCGCCTCAGAAGAGGTTGATGAGGTGCTCCTAGCCACCAATCCCAACGTCGAGGGCGAAACAACAGCAACCTACCTTGCTCGTCTCATCAAGCCCCTCGGCATCACCGTCACGCGACTAGCGAGCGGACTCCCCGTTGGGGGAGACCTCGAGTTTGCCGACGAAGTCACCCTTGGCCGCGCCATCGAAAGCCGTCGCACGCTGTAATCTAGCGCAGAGGTACTCCATTCAAAAAGCGATAATGTGCGAAATATCGCTTTTTAAACTGCCAAAAACAGCTCTTAACGTCAAAAATAGCCAAAAATCGCTTTAAGGCCTTCCAAACTAGGCCTCAAAACGCTATTATTCGATCATACTACAGAGTATAAATATGGTTCGATAGCGAATGAGGCCGACGTCATGATGTACAAGACACTCGATAAGCTCTTTCACGCAGATTCTTCCCCGGACCGTAAAAGCGCCAATGAGTTAGAAGCTCGCCGAAGGCTCGAAGACTTTTCCGCGTTCCGAACTGGTGTTGATATTGGAACAGGGGAGTTGTTTCTCTCATCGCCACGCGAGCTGTCTCAGCTGTTGGACGCTGCTTTGCGCAGTGAGCGCAAGGTGGTTCAATTATGGAACAGCCTTCCTGGTATTGCGTGCGGTGCATATATTCGCAATTTGATTATGGATGAAGTTGTCAGCACAAACGAGATGGAAAATGTACGCAGCACAAGACGGCAGGTAAAAGAAGCGCTCGATAGTGTTGAGGGTAATCTCGAAAAAGAGAAAAGATCAACTAAACAATTTGTTGAGTTCGCTCAGCTCTATCTAAACCTAACCGACGAAAATGCTACGCTCCCGAAAACGCTCCAAGACATCAGAGATATCTATGACGATGTCGTGGCAGGAACGCTCTCTGCAGGTGATTTGCCTGATGGTCAGCTTTTTCGTTCAGGTGGAGTGGATATTACGGGTGCCGCCCAGCGTGTTGCTCACCGTGGCGTAGAGCCCGAACAGAAAATCGGGTCAATGCTTCAGTCGATGATGAGTCTTGCAGCAACGGAGGATATGCCTGAGCTCTATAGCGCGCTGTTGACGCATTTTCTCTTTGAGTACATTCATCCGTTTTATGACGGCAACGGCAGGAC
>JAVWLC010000342.1:0-2913 GCA_036638175.1 Raoultibacter sp.
CTCGTCGATCTTCAAGCGTATTCTCGTCAAGACACTTCACACGTATCGATGAGATTCTCCGGCGACGCATAGATTGGATTTTGAACAAGTAGCCTTCGATCTCGAACTCTTCTCCAACCTGCGGAACGGTGTCTATACGATCGAGCAACCAACCAGCCACCGTCTCATAATCGTCCGACTCGGTTACAGGCCAACCAAGCTCAATTGCTTCATCGGTTGGCAGTCTACCGTCAATCGACCACTCGCATTCAGAAACCTCTATGACGTATTCGCTCTCCGAATCGCTTTCGTCAGTGATTTCTCCAACGATTTCTTCAACTATATCCTCTAGGGTAATTAAACCATCGGTTCCACCATACTCATCTACCACTATGGCCATTTGTTGCCGATTTGTTTGCATTTCTGAAAGCAACGGGTAAATTGCTTTGGATTCTGGAACAAACATTGCCTCATAGGCATACTTTCCTACAGGATCATCGCCCTTGCCATCCACAAGCGGACCCACGAGATCTTTATAGTGCGCAACGCCGACGATGCTATCGTAATCTTCATGGTAGACAGGCAAGCGAGAATAACCCGTTCCCCGCATGCGATCAATTGCTTGCTTCACCGTCTCGACATCTTCAACAAGCATGATGTCAACACGCGGTTGCATGATTTCGCGCACCGCGGTATCACCAAGCTCGATGATTTCGTGAATCATGCGCTTTTCGTCCTCGATCAACTCTTCGTTGTCGGTGACCATATATTTGATTTCTTCCTCAGAGATGCTTTGTCGCCCATCGGGGTTCTTGATGCGAAGAAGCTTCGACAAACCGTCGGCAGAGGCAGAGGTAAACCAAACAAGCGGCCGAGCAATCGCACGAAAAACCAAAAGTGGTCCAGCAACACGCTTGGCAATTCGTTCCGCATCAGCAAGCGCCATGCGCTTGGGCACCAATTCACCAACAACAATGCTCAGATACGAGACGAGCAGTGTGATGACAAAGGGAGAAAGGGCAGGCGCAATAAACGAAAGCCAACCAATACCGAAACCGCTGATCCACTGCGAAAGGGGATCGGACAGATTCGTTGCCGCTGCTGCTGACGCAAAAAACCCGACAAGGGTAATTGCAACCTGAATGGTTGCCAAAAATTGGTTTGAATCGCAAGCAAGACCTACGGCCATTTCGGCACGCTTGTCTCCCTCTTCCGCATCCTTTTCGAGGAGCACGCGCTTTGCATTGACAAGCGCCATTTCTGACATCGAAAAGAAGCCGTTGACCAAAACTAACAAAAACGTAACCGCAATACTTATACCAATATCCATGATTCCGCCGATTCACCGACCTACAGTACGTAGAACGCGATTGCAATAAACTGGCAAATGCTGCCAGCTAACACCCACAAGTGGAAAATGGAATGCATGTAGGGAATCTTTTTAAGCACGTAGAAGATGCACCCCACCGAATAGCACAGCCCACCGCCCACAAGAAGCCAAAGACCCGTCGCCGGAAGGGCCTCAAGAAGCGCTGGGATAAACCAGATAACGCTCCAACCAAGGAGCAAATAGAGTGCAGCAGAAATCCAGCGTGGCCTAAAGACCCAGAACGCCTCACACGCAACACCAATGAGTGCAACGGTCCACACAAACGCACAAAGCCATACGCCGCCTGAATCCGCCAGTGAAACCAGGCAAAACGGCGTATACGAACCTGCAATGAAAAGATAAATGCAGCTATGATCAAGTATCTTGAAAATTCGTTTAGCTTTTTCTGCCGCAATCGCATGGTATAGCGTAGACATAGTGTATTCGAGCACCATAGTAATAGCGTACACAAGCGCCGCAAACAGACGTATTTCGCCACCCTTATCAAGCGCAACCGTGACAAGTATGGGAATAGCAACAATCGCTAACAGAATGCCTATGCCATGAGTAATTGAGTTGGCAATCTCTTCACCAAGCGTGTATTCGCGAACGTTGTGCTTCTTGCGGTTGCCGTTTGCGTAGGTTTCAGTTGGATCATCTGACATTTCACGGATTTGAGAAATGTCGTTCGGTTTAAACTGGGAAGGAGTCCACGATCCCGGCTGGGCGTAGACTCCTTTTTGCTTTTTTTCTAAAACCACCTCAGGCGACGACGTGCTGCTTCGTTCATCCTGGGAGGTCTTCTGTAATCGTTCGTTCATGGTTAGTTACTGTACCATACTTCCGCCAGGCCTTACCCAATCGAGCCAGGTATTGGCATCTTCTTCCCTAACATCCACAAGTTTAAGCGTTGTACCGCCAATGCCAGCAGCGGTACGCGCATTGATTGTTGCAACGTGAGCATTTCGTTGGAAAGGATTTGTTTTGGTAAAACCGTATTGGATTTTCTTGCGCGGAAAGCTCACGCTTTCACGCGAAAAACCACCATTCGTAATCTGCATGAATTGCTGGTTAAAGGCAAACCCTGACCCGCGGAACCACATGACTGCACCAATCGCGTCGAGCACAAGAATGAGCCCACAAATAATGTAGAGAATAAGGGCACCTGTGTTGATATAAAACAGTGCGTTGGCGAATTCTGCTTCGATTGGATCTGAAAAAGTATTTGAAAGAATTTGCGCAATTCCAACTACAACAGCAAGCCAAAATCCATTGCCAAGCACAATGCAGCGTCGCAGAATAGCTCGACGCAAAGCAACTTTTGCAACAGGCTTACTTTCAACGGGTACATCAGCGAACTCAGGAATCAGGCCCGCAAGAATTTCTGGAACCCGCTTGGTCTTAACAAACGGATGAATGATAAGGCCTTGTGGCGCAAATCCCTGCTGCTGATCTTCGGAATTTTCCGCCGTTGCATCAATTTTTCCAAGAGAAAGTTCGCAGTATCCCAGCAACCTGCGAATAAAACTCTGCTTGATAATCACGGACTGCACGCGATCGACATC
>JAVWLC010000343.1:0-2905 GCA_036638175.1 Raoultibacter sp.
CGATGCGCTCGCAAAATAGATTCCCATGGCAAAATCGCTATCGCCTTTGAACCAAACGCAGAACACTTTGATGAGCGAGGCTTGTAACACGGCAGGGCAAACTCCCAACACAACCATGGTCCCAAATAAGGTGAGGTAATCGCCCGCAAAGATGCGCACAAATGCTGCGGCTACTGAAAACGCGGTGGCTACACCAACGACGGTGCGCGGTCCGAAGCGATCGCAGAGCACGCCACTTGGAATGCTGAGAAACACGCCTGATAAAAGGGGAGCCAAAAGGAGGCTTGAGAATTCAACGGCGTCGAGATTGAATTGGGGAATGATGAGCGAGGACAGCGAAGAGATTTGAAACTGCACGTAGCTGGTCATGAAGATGAGCAGGCTCGCGATGACGAGAATCACCCATCGGTACAACGGCAGTTTGTCGTGCTCCGCTTTCGAACCCATCGGCAGTCCTTCGCTTTGTATGCCATTCAAGCCACCGAAATGATCCCAAGAACACTGCGGGTTAGCTAGTGACCAAAGCGCGTATTTCCCTGCGGTATTGTGCGTAGTGAAGCGGTTGCTGCTTCGTGTGGCGCTGCGAAAGTTTATTGCGGCAAAACGACCTGCTGGTCCATCTCCAAACCGCGGAGCAATCCGCGGAATGTCATATTCGTCAGCAATTCTGCCATGAAAATGGGTGTTTCTTGCATGCCATCCTTGATCCACTTTGTGGTTATGCCAATGTGGGCAGAAATGATGTATTGAATAAAATAGTCCATCGAGCGATCGATAGCATGAGTTTGAGACTGCAGGAAAATATCTTGGTAGGTAACGTAGGCGCTCTCTTCAAACTTCTGGTGGAATACGGTTGGGCCGTGCTGCCCGAACATCGTTTTGAAGAACGAAGCATGTTCGAAGATGTATTCAAAGTGGCGAATATAGTAATTGTGACTTTCCCACTCCAGCCCCTTTTCGCTTTGTTTTGAGGGGCGCGTTTCTGCTCGCAGATCGTCGAGCACGTTTTCGATGATTTGATTGATGAAATAGTATTTGTCTTCGAATTGGAAGTAGAAGGTGCTGCGGGATACGCGTGCCTTTTTGACAATTTCGTTTACGGAAATACTTTCAAAGTCTTTTGTTTGCATCAACTCCAGTATGGCATCGATCAGATACTGCCGACTTCGGACTTTTCGCATGTCGTTTGTTCTGTCCATAACCATCCATTCATCGAGTTTCCGCACAATTTTAGTACATCTGTAGGAAATCATACAACTTGTGCAAAATTGAAGATACCGTCAGAAAAAGTATCTCGCTAGAATCCAAAATCAGAACGTTAGACCTAGAGTAAAGGAGGCTGATTACTGATGGAGCACGAACTTCGTACTGAATTTGTTCAAGACTATGTAGCGCCTTATGGGCAAGAAATTGCCTACGGTAAAATCGCATTGGAAGAGCACTACGAATCTCCCACCTGGGAGGCTACTGGCGATCCGCAAAATGAAACGGCTCGCAACAAGGAAGACTATTTTGAGGCAGTTAAGGCGCGCCTGCAATCTCCCGAAATCCGCATTGAAGAGATGGATCGTAATGGCGTTGAGATGTTTATCATGTCTCTGACGCAGCCTGGTATTCAAGAGGTCTTAGATACCAAAGAAGCTGTTGAGCGTGCGCATGAAATGAATATCTGGATTTATGAGAACTACGTCCAGAAATACCCGACGCGCTTCAACGCGTTTGCCGCTGTAGCACTCCAAGATCCAGAAGCTGCCTGCAAAGAACTTGAATTTTGCGTCAAAGAGCTTGGATTTGTGGGTGCTTTGGTTAACGGCTACACCATGAAAGACGACAAGAACAACGTTGAGTATTTGGACGAAAAGCAAAACTTCCCCTTCTGGCAGAAGCTTGTTGAGCTTGATGTTCCTCTGTACTTACATCCTCGCGACCCCGCCCCGAACCAACAGCGCGGCTACGAGGGCTATGACGGATTGCTCGGCTCTGCTTGGGGATTCGGTGCTGAAACAGCACTGCACGCTCTGCGTCTTCTCTGCAGCGGATTGTTTGACGAGCTTCCGACGGCGAAGTTGCTTTTGGGCCATTTGGGTGAAGGCCTGCCCTTCGGATTGCCTCGCGTCCAGCATCGCTTGAACAACCAGAAGCCCTGCGGTGCTCACAAGAAGCCTCTAACTGAGTATTTCGAGAAGAACGTCTTTGTAACCACCAGCGGACATTTCAACACCCAAGCATTTTTGAATACCCTGCTGGAATGTGACATCTCTCATATCATGTTCTCGTCAGACACTCCCTACGAGAGCCTTGATGAAGCCGCTATCTGGTTCGACAACGTTCCCTTGAGCTATGCCGATCGCGTTCAGATCGGCCGCCAGAACGCGATTGATTTGCTGAAATTGGATATCTAACAACAACCAACATACGTGCGCGTGATTGAGCATGATGAGCCCCACCTGGGAGATCCGGGTGGGGCTTTGCTGTGAGTAGGCGTTTTAATGGAGATGAAGTGTGGGCAGCTCTATGCTGGCTCATTAGCTTGTGTTGTGAAGATATCTTCGAGTCTCGATTATTGCTTAATTTGATCGAGTAATGCAGTCGCAATTTCGGGATCGATAATGCGAATGGCTCCGTCGTCTGCAGAATTATTGCCCAGAAAATTGATGCTACCGTACCAAGCAATACGTTTGTCGATGACGAGAAATTGATGGTTAAAACCAACTTCTTGGCTAAAGAGAACATTAGCTTCGTCCAGAAGGCTACTGAATTTATCTCTTTGTAGTTTGGTGCTCGAGCTTAGTTTTTTTGGCAAAGCTGCCAAGATTTTAATAGTAGTCCCTGATGTTTGGAGGTCCTTGAATAGAGGCAGCAAGGTTTCAACCTTCCACTGCAAGATGTGTGGACTGCAAAGAAC
>JAVWLC010000344.1:0-2900 GCA_036638175.1 Raoultibacter sp.
GATCCTCGGTTTTGCTTACTGGACGAGAAAGCCAGTCGAGGAGGTTCTTAAGCGGACCTGGGATTGAGTGATTGTATTCCGGGCTAAAGAGCCAAACACCATCAGCTTCTTTTACTAATTCGCGCACTTGTGCAACAGCAATTGGAGCAGGGTACTCAATATCTTGGTTGAACAGCGGGACGGCAGACCAATCAAGGATTTCAAATTCGATATCGGGATGATGCTTGGCAAGCGTGGATGCCGCTGCATGCGCGAGCATGAGGTTATAGCTTTCACTCCTAAGGGATCCAACTATAGCAAGAATTTTCATAGGACCTTCTTCCGACTACAGTATTTGGGCATACTGCATAAGCGTAGGTAGTTGCATGAAACTCATGCTATCACAGAGACCTCTTGATGTTCGCGAATCTTAGTATCTGGAACCCTCATGAAAGATACACGCCCCGACGTTGGGAGAAAAGTCGGGGCGTGCGAGGGGTTAAACGAATGTGAGGCTAGAAACTGTCTCCGAGAATGCTAGAGGCTGCAATGAATCCAGAAACCAGCGAATTACCGAATGAACCGTATTGTCCGCCATGAGTCCTGCTGGATATGTTGTTCTCACCAGAGCATCCACCTGCGGTATTGAATCCTGCATAAAGACCAGGGATAACATAGCCTTCAGTGTTGATAACCTGCATTTGGGTGTTTACGCGCAAGCCAGCCTTTGTGCTATAGATGTTTCCGCCAATTTTTGCACCATAATACGGCGGGTTCTCTAACTTCTTAAGCCACTCTGGCTTGAGCTTGTAGTTGTCCGCGTAATCATCGCCAGCATCACAGCCTGCATTCCATTTCTTGACAGCATCAACAAGAACTCCCTCGTTGATTTCGAGTTCTTTTTCCAACTGCTCGATGGTGTCGCATTTCTTGATCGCACCACTTTCAACCGCATGGTTAAAACCAATACGCCAATCGCGACAGCTTTCGGGTAAGCGGTCGATTTTGGGATCATCGGCCGGGAGTTCAATCAATTTGCGGTCAAGCTTCACCTTGAAAAGGGCATTACCTTTTGTATACTCTTCAAACTTTGAATCAAAGCAAACATATGATCTGCCGCCGAATCGAGTAAGCTGGACAGCGCCCGTTTCGTCCAATCCGTCGGCCAAAGTATTGGGCGGGGTAGTGGTTGAATACGGATAAATACCTGATGAGAAGAAGGGCACACGATTACCGAGGCCGTCTATTGTGAGCCAAGGTTGGCGAACGGCTGATGTGGCACCATCGAAAACGTAGTGCGCAGTAAATTCTGCATCGTATTCGCCTGTTGTTCCCCAGTCAATGCCGCCATCATAGACGCCTGCGGAATTGTATCCGGAGATATCGGCACCAGCGCCAACGCCCATACGAATGCATTCGCCTGTGTCTGTTGGGGGCGGGTAGAAGTTAGCTATTCCGGGGAAAATGGTTGGGCAGTACTTCTTCACCATTGCACGATTAAGCCCGAATCCACCTGCGGTAAGAATGACGCCATCAGTGCCTTTGACGAAGATATCCTTATCGCCATTCTTTGCTTTAATCCCGACAATTCGATCACCATCTTGTATGAGGGTGCTTGCTTTAGTGTCGGTAAGAACGGTTGCACCTTTGCTGATTGCGAGATCGGTAAAGTGCTTCATTGTCTCGACGTTTGTTCGGTAAATATTGTTCGGCGTTGTTGTTCCTTCTCTTACGAGGTAGGCCGTGTAAACAGGTTCGGTGGGCAACATAGGAACCCATTTTGCTGCCATATTATCGTTCATCCAATCAATGCAAATTGGTCCTGCTACAGCCATTGCTCTGTAAAGGCTGGGCTCGCCACCAAGACCATGACGATCCATAAGGTATTCCACAACTTTGTCAGGGTCATAAGGGAACGAAGGATATGCCCATTCGGCTTCGTTGGCCTGCTTGTGTCCACCGAAATTCATAAAGATTGTAGAGTCGTTGGAAATTCCTCCTGTGCTCGGACTCTTCTCAATCAAGATGACTTTTCGACCAGCTTCGACGAGCTTTAAAGTTGCCACAAGCCCACCTCCGCCGCTTCCTACAACAACGACATCTGCTTCGTAATCCCAATCAGACGGGGCTTCTTCAGGTGCTATGGGTGCTGCATTTGCTTCGAACGCTTCGATCTCTGAAGCTTTTGATGATTCTTGATTTCCAGCGGTAGTGTTGTTTGTTGCCGAGCAGCTTGAAATCACAGCTCCAGAGGTTGTTGCGACACCAGCGGTTGCTGCAAGTTTAAAGAAGTCCCTTCGGTTGAGATTGAACCTTTCTGACTTTTCTTCGGGCTGACTACTCTGTGGCATGTGCGACTTGTTTTCCTTGTTGTCTTTTTCCATGATTAGCTCCCTCCTTGTTATCCCGCTTTTACTACAAAGTAACGTCTGTTACTTTGCTATGCTTCATTATTCTTACGGTCAAGAACTCTTTTCAAGGTTCTACCGGTGCTGCGTGTTTCAAAATGGGATTGACTTGGTTAAATAGTGCAATTCTTTACACGACACGCCTGCTGCGTTTCACCTTTTCAGGCCGAGCTATTCTTTAGTTGCACGAAGACGTGTAGAATATGATCTGACTAGTAATTGTTTTATATCGACCGCGAGTTCATCAATTCGATATGTAACTCTTCATTGGGAGGGACAATGGAGAATAATAGTCTCTTTATTCTGCGCTTGAGTTCTGACGAAGAAATGAAGTTGCGAATCGTGCATGGTGTAGCGCCAAACATTCACGAAGCAACTATTGATTCCATCTGCGAAAATGCTGGAATTTCGCGAAGGACTTTCTATAACTACTTTTCGTCAAAGCACGATCTGAGTCCTTGGTATAAAAAATTTGTCAGCGGCCATACGGTGGCTCAAATTGGCATCAGTTGT
>JAVWLC010000345.1:0-1856 GCA_036638175.1 Raoultibacter sp.
AGCTTTGTTGGTTGCATCTTCTCTCACTGGACTGATGCAAAAGATGGTAGTGGTACTCGTTACGAAAACCAACAAACTGTCTCAAAGCTCAAGGGTGCAACAAAGACAGGAGAAACGATCACTTTGTATGCTCAGTGGATATATCCCTATACTGTTATCTACGATAAAACCTTCGATGACGCAACAGGCGTAATCGCACCTAATGTTTTTGACTACAGCACTTGGGTGAGTCTTCCTTCGACTGGTTTTGAACGCACGGGCTCTACCCTCATTGGTTGGAGCAGAGACAAAACGAAAGCGCAAGCAGGTATTGCTGAGTTTGGGCTCGGCGAATCAGTCATAAATCTTCCTGCTGACAAAGCAGATGCAGTAACGCTTTATGCCGTATGGTCAGAACAAATTGCTGTAACAAGTCCGCTTAGCCCTACTATTGCCATCGATGCCCAAGGAACACCGACACCTGACACTTCAACATTTTTTGAGTCATCAACCACTCGCCCCGTAACGGTTTCATCAGTGAACTGTGTTCCTGTTAATACAACCCCGGGAACATCCTCTGTGTTTACTAACCCTAACCAGTGGCAAGATATCAGGTTTGCCCTTACTCCAGAAGGTAGCACTACTTCTACAAACATCTACCTAGAAGGAGATGGAGACAGACCCCTTAACTGGACCGTCCCTGCCAAAACTGACTCAGCAACAGGAAAGCTCAAAGTCACCTTTGCTCTCAAACGAGATCCAACCCTAGAGATTGCCTACAACACCGAAGCGGTTCCCGTAGCCAAGATGTCGTTTGTGTTTGCGCTTGCGGAGGTGAAGTGAGATGGATAACGCAATTCAGCAAACTGATCAGGTATCAGCTGAATGTCGAGATAACCAAACACTCAACATCTCAAAAGCCAATACCTCTAAAAGTATCCGCACTACATACGATCCTGCGATAAAGCTTGAGGCAGTACAGGCCTTCGTAAGTGACAGAATGACTAGACATGAAGTTGTAGAACACTATGGCATAGCGTCAATATCAACCTTCAAGAAGTGGGTGTTGGCGTACCGTCGATACGGCGAAGCAGGACTCATCGGCAGGACCCGTGGCGGTGCTGCAGGTACACGTAATCACGTGCCTGTAGCTTTCAACCCGCTCGATCCCGAAGCGGGTCGCCGCTTGCGGCGGGAAAACCAGCGCCTCGCTAGTAAGTTGGGGCGCTAACCACCTGCGTCCCAGCCTAAGCAGGTGCCTTCGTGGTATCCGCTGCCACCACTTCGTCGGCCTTCTTGCCGGTGACTTTTTCAGCCAGAAGCCTGCCAACCAGCATGCCGTGGGTGATAGCCATACCATGACTGATGCCGGGAGCTGCTAGGGGATAGTCAACCAGGAAGCGACCGCCCTGAGCATTGCCAACTGCGTACAATCCCTCAATCAAATCCTCGTCCTCGGCATCGATGACCTGGAAGTTTGCGTTGGTTGTAAGTCCACCCATGCAGACAAGTAACACGGTATCGGTCATCTTGTAAGCATAAAAGGGCGGTTCGACAACAGGGAACATGCGGTCGGCGCGTTTGTTGAAGTCTTCATCAACGCCCGCCACAGCAAGTTCGTTGTAGCGATCGATGGTCTTTTGCAGCGCGGTAGCATCGACTTCCATTTTGGCAGCGAGATCGGCAATGGTGTTCGCTGACACTCCCGCAGCATCTTCCGTGAAGTAAGATTGGAAGCCAGGCGTGTCGCCGTCTTCGCTTGGCTCGTTGGCAATGTAGGCGTTTTTTCCGTAGGAGCCGTTGGGGACATTGCTGCCGCTCTCAACAAACCAGTTCACGTTGCCGTGACCTGTGTCCATTGCGCCGATTTGCTCGGG
>JAVWLC010000345.1:1866-2663 GCA_036638175.1 Raoultibacter sp.
GTTTTTTGAGGCAGACGGGAGAGTTGGTTTTGAAGCCATTGCCCGCCGACGTCTTCGTTCATAAAGCGTTCGCCATCAATGTCAACAAGCAAGAAGCTATCGACTCCTAATGGACCACCCAGGTGATGCGTCATGGGGGCGTGCGGGCCGCTTTCCATTTTGGCACCAACCCACATGGCCATACGCTGTCCGTCGCCAGTATTCGTTTTGTTGCCTTTAGCATCAACGTTGGGGAAGATGCTGGTGAAACGGGTAGCCCAACGCACATAGTAGTGCATCATCTCAGTGTTTGAGGAATAATCGCCCGTTGCAAGGAGTATGCCTTTCGAGGCGTTGATCTTGCGGAAGCCACCCTCAAGGCCTTCCATGATTACAGACTCAACGCGACCCTTGCCGTCATTGGCGCGCACAAGTTGGCGTGCCCAATTCGAGAAGCGAAAATCAACGCCAGCATCGATGCAGATCTGATAGGTCTTTTTGAGGTAGGGACCCAAATCAGGCAGCAGTGCCTGGCAGGTATCGAAAACAGGATAGTAGTCAGCCGCTGGATCTGACTCAAGCGGATGTGGCCAGTGAAGCTTGCGGACCGAGAGGCTCTTGCCGTCATATGGGCTGCTTTCGGCTTCAACAACATATTCGTCTGCGCAGGGTTTCAAAAACCAATCAAGCGCATCGCCCGAATGGCGCGCCCATAGACTGAGAATGCGCTGGTTGGGCCTGTATCCACACTCTTTCATGAGCTGAGAGACAACGTCTTTGCCCTCAACGTTGATGCCGAGCGCTTCTTGAACCTGTCC
>JAVWLC010000345.1:2673-2894 GCA_036638175.1 Raoultibacter sp.
TCGACCGATATTGATAGTAATCGGCTTTTTCGATAACTACGATGCGCTCAACACCGCCCTCAACGGCGGCGCGGGCGGCACACAGTCCCGAAAGACCTGCACCAATGATAACAAGGTCGGTATCGATGGTCTCTTTGAGTGAGCTATCGGGAATGCGATCAGGAATCTGGAGAAACCCAGGCGTTGATGTATCATTTGCGGCAATGCCCGTTACGCCCGCT
>JAVWLC010000346.1:0-2867 GCA_036638175.1 Raoultibacter sp.
AGTCTCTGAACCCCGATGAGGTCGTTGTTGCCCCTGGTGGCAATGTACTCGGTGTTGATGTTCCTGGTATCGACGGCAAGAACGTTGTCTCTTCCCAGGACATCAAAGATATGGTTGCTGGCAAGGTTCCTGAGGGCAAGGGCATGCTGTGGAAGGCTGCGGTTACCGCAATCAAAGCACAGGGTGGCACCGTTGGCTTCATGCGCATGGGTCTTCGCATGGCATCAGGCCCAACAGCAATCGTTGGCAAGCGTCTCGTCGTTGTTGGTGGCGGATTTGCTGGTCTTGAAGTTGCTGAAGCTATGAACGATGGTCGCGAGATCACGGTTATTGAAGAAGCCAAGAAGATGGGCAACGGCATCGGCATTATCGACAAGAACCCTACGATTGCCAAGGTCAAGTCGGAAGGCGTCAAGCTTATGCCACTGACGAAGCTTGTTGAAGTTACGAAGAAGGGCGCTAAGGTCCAGAACGTGGAAACCGGCGAAGAGCAGCTGCTTGAGTGCGATACCGTTCTTCTTTCTCTTGGTGTTGAGCAGAACACGAAGCTCTATGACGAAATTGTTAAAGATTTCCCGAACGCTAAGCTCATTGGCGACGCAACAACGCCTGATGGCAAGGTTTACCGCACGCTCGAAGCCGTCAAGGGTGGCTACGAAGTCTGCATGAACATCTAAGCGTTGAAGTTTTAGTTTGCGACACGCAGGTTGGTGTCTGCAATCTCTCAAGGTACTATCCCGCACCTGGGAAATCTTGGGTGCGGGTGAAAAATTAGGTTCAAACACGAACGTGTTTTGGATAAACAAATTTACTAAGGAGGAATAATGGATTTCGCTTATACCGACGAGCAACTAGCCATTAAGAAGGGCATCCGTGAGTGGGGCAAGAAGCACCTCACCGAGGAAGTCATCGCCGACGGTTACAAGAACCGCGGTATCGCTCCCGAGGTCGCCAAGGCTTGGGTTGACGATGGCTGGGGCCTCTACGGTCTGCCTGAAGAGTACGGCGGAAAGCCGGTTGACCACCTCACCATGGCTATGATCATCGAAGAGTTGAACCACTGTGGCGGCAACATCCCCATGGCTCCCAACTTGCTCATCATGTTTGACATGGCTGAGTTTGGTAGCCCTGAGCAGATCAAGTACGCTATGGACTACTACAAAGAGAATGGCTATCCTCCGTATTGCCTCGCCATCTCTGAGCCCGAAGCTGGTTCTGACAACCAGGGCATGACTTGCACCGCAACCCGCGACGCTGATGGCAAAATCCACATCAATGGCGTGAAGACCTGGGTTACCTCTGGTGAGACCTCTGGCGGCTTCATTGTAGTGTGCAAGGATGAAGATCCTTCTCGCGAGAACAAAGAAATGTCAATGTACCTCGTTGCTGCTGATGCTCCTGGCGTCACCATCGAGCCTCTCAACAAGATCGGTATGCAGATCATGCCGTTCGCTATGATCCACCTTGAGGACGTTATCGTTGATGACAGCGCATTGCTCGGCATCAAGGGCAAGGGCTTCATGCAGCTCATGAAGAACTTCGAGTGGGAGCGCATCGTTTTGTTGGCTGAGCTTCTCGGCGAGGCTCAAGCTGCTATGGAAGATGCTTGCGCATGGACCAACGAGCGCCAGCAGTTCGGCAAGGGCATCAAGACCTATCAGCTCGTTCAGGAGCACATTGTCGAGATGCAGATTGCTCTGTCAAACGTTCGTAACGCTTTGTATCGCAGCGCTTGGAAGATGGACAACGGTCTTCCGGTCAACAACGATGCCGCTATGCTCAAGCGCTATGGTGCACCTGCTTTGACTGATGTTTGCTCACGTGCTCTACAGCTCATGGGTGGCCTTGGCTACACCGATCAGACTCGCGTATCTCGCCTCATGCTCGACTGCCGTGGCTTCCAGATCGGCGGCGGTACGGTTGAGATCATGGTACACATCTCTGGCCGTGGCATCCTCAAAGAGTACGCAAAGGTTGCTGAGGATCCGGATTACCTGTACAACCTCTAAGTTCGATACCATATGGGTTCAGGAAAGGCAGTCGAAAGGCTGCCTTTTCACTCTCCAATTAGAAACCCCCGACCTTCAATGCGTGAGAGTCGGGGGTTTATTCGTAGTGTACCGAAGAAAACGGGTCTACTTGAACTCTCCTTTGTTGCCGTGGCAGTTCATGCCGATGGCACGGATACTGCAGAATTCGCGGTACTTGCACCGTCCACAGGCGCGACGACGACCTTTCTGCGTCTTATCGTACATGCCGACAACTGAGGTGATGCTGTGCTCAGGGACAAGCGCGCTGTTTGCGCCGAGGATAAGACCGAGCCGCTTTTCAGCTTGCGTGTAGAAAATGATCTGTGATCGCGTTTCAATGGGGAAGTCTCCTTCGCCTGGACTAAAACGATCGTCGGTGTAGAGCCCGTTGTCGATTGCGCGGGTGATGATATCGCTGTTTACCATATCACCTGCTCTTTCAATGATAACTTTGCAGCAAGCATTGAAGATACGTTCATCAAGTTCGGTGTAGCAAAGCCGTTCGCGGAGAGCATCCTGTTCGGGCTTAGGTCCAAGCGTTGCTGCCATGAGGGCGCAGTGCTTAGCGCGACGCATTTTTTCGTAGAGGTCTTTACCCTTAAAAATCATCATGGTGCCAACTAGCTTGATGACAGGTTGCATGTAATCGGGTGGAAGCGTGCAGATGGCGGGGTTAAACAGTTTGTAGGCACCTCGAGGCTTGAGTGCTTGCAGGCACTCGTCAATCACAAAATCGATATGCTCGTCGAGGAGGTCATCGTGATCGACGCCGGTCAGATCGAGCAATTCGGTGACGGATGTACGATCAAGTTGCTCGATCTTGCAGTCGACTTCTAT
>JAVWLC010000347.1:0-2833 GCA_036638175.1 Raoultibacter sp.
CTAAGGAGCGTAGATTCACGTGCATCGAGAAAGACCGATCAGCGTTCAACGTGCTCTGCTTTAATATCGCGATCCGCAACATGTCGGCAACGGTCGTTCTCGGAGATGCGCTTTCATTTGAAGTGGAGGAAGCTTTCTCGTTCACGCCAGGAGAACAGTATTCGACTGCTGAGGCTATTGATTGGTTTGACATGTTCAAGGCGCGGTCAGCTGTCGGGGTTTCAAACCCACCGTACAACATCAAATGGGATATTCCTGATTTCGCACCGATGCAGAGCAGGTTTTCTTACGGCGTTCCACCAAAGTCAAACGCTAATCTCGCGTTTGCGCTTACGCTTGCCGATTCGTGCGAACGCTGCGCTCTCGTCCTTCCGAACGGGGTGCTTTCGTCTGCGATCAAAGATGATTTAGCGATAAGGGAGAGCCTGCTGGAAGCAAACTTGATAGATGCCGTGATCCTTCTTCCCGAAGGTATGTTCGAATCGACGGGGATACCTGTATGCATAGTGGTGCTCGACAACAATAAGCAAACGGCAACCGTTGAGTTTGTCGATGCTCGCGAGCTTGCATCTGAGGAGGTGCGTGAGCAGAGGGGACAGTATGGAGGAGCCTCTCATATGGGGCGCGTTTATCAAAAGACCGTTAATGTCCTTAGCGCCGATGCTATCACAAAAGTCGTAGACGCCTGCTTTACAAGAAGGAACGAGGTCGGTCTATGCGCGCCGGCCACTATCGAGGATATCAAGTCAAACGACTACAACTTTTCACCTGCACGCTACGTCGGCGTCCGCCAAGAGGAGAGCAAGCATCGACCGTTTGAGGATATCGTGCGCGACATAAACCGCTGTACCGAATCGAAGAATATCTGCAAGCTGACCATCAATGAAACGCTTGCTAAGAGCATAGGCATACACGATGTAAAGAATCTCCACGAACAGGATAGGGAGATCGTCAAGGATATGAACGACATGATGGGGTTTCTTGGATTTAAGTTCCAGCTCGCCGATTACATAAGGACGACGAAGAACAAGAATGAGCTCACGTTCTCAAACAACAGTAAGACGGCTGTTTCAAACATCCTGTTGCTCGTGCTTCAGCAGTGGAAATCGCGCATACATTACCTCAATGCTGAGCAGAACCGCTATCTCGCGGAGTTGCGTGATGCTCTCCTGCCAGGACTCATGAGCGGCGAAATAGAAATCCCCAATGACGAAGTAGACAGGGATGTTGCCGTATGAGCGCCCACTATTCCACGCGCCAGCCGTCCGGGTGCATAGGATGCGCGGTAGCGTTAGGCGTGGCTGTGGGCATGCTGGGGGTTACAGCTTGGGTGTGTTGGGAGTTGGCTTGTTGGATCGTTGAAGGATTATAGCAGACGGGCGACCTCCAAAGGTAATGGATGGATAACAAATTTGGCATCGCTCCGGCGGTGCCTTTTTCGTGTAATGCCAGATCAACAGTTGATAATATTTGCGATGATTTATAATATGCCTATCGTAAAAGCGACAGACGGAGGGCGTATGAGCATAGCGATTTGCGGCAGGGACTCAATAGGCCTTAGGGGAAATGGACAGTCTTATGCCTAGACGCTTGCCAGACTCTCCAAAATATAAACAGTCTATGGCTTACTACCGCACGGTGTTGCTTAACGAGCGGCGCATAAGCTGCCTTGAGGCAGAAATAGAACGTCAGCAATCGCGCCTATCACTCAACGGAGTAGAGGGCGGCGAGCAAGTCAGCAAGGCTCTGTCAGGAGACGCACTCGAACAAGGGTTCGTGCGGCTATACGACTACTGCGACGCGATGGACACCGAGCTTATCGGATACGTAGAGCAGCGCGAGGCGGCGAGGCGCACGCTCGATAGCTTGACAGATGGCGACATGGTGCAGATCGTGTACCTGCGATACTTTGAGGGATTGCGATTCCCGGCAATCCACAAGCTGCTGACTATCGGCGGCAGTCCCATGAGTGAGCGCAAGATGTACTCGCTACACGAGCAAGCCATGTGCATACTGTGGAGGCATATACCTGAAGAGTACAAGCAGAGGAGGACGCATGAAGCGTGATATGGACTTGGTTCGGCGTATCTTGATCGAGTTGTCTGATTCGCGCGAAACCCTTAGCGCATCTGCATTTGTTGATGATAAGGTTGACTTTGATACGGTTTGTTATCACTACCAAATCATGGACGATGCGGGGCTTATTAAGGCATCGGTTATGTACGCCGGTGATGGCTACTACTCAGGTATCGCATCAAGCCTTACATGGGATGGCAACGATTTTTTATCAGCGATTAAGTCTGATACCGTATGGTCAAAAGTAAAGATGCGCATAGCCAAGACAACAGGGGATGCATCACTTGATGTAATCAAGGCTCTCGCCGTAAAGATCGGTACTGGCCTGCTGATGCAAGGGTTATGAAAGTGTGCAGTAAATTGCAGTAAAATCTTTGATATAGTGTAACCAGTCGAGCCGTCCCTAGTGGGCGGCTTTCTTGTTTCCAGGCACACGCGATGCGGCCTCAACTCTCCTCATGACCCTTTCCCTCCTTTCTCGGTCTTGGCCGCATCGCTTGCCAACTGAGGAGGATATCTATGGGCTACTGCCTATCATGCGGGATGCTCCGTGATACACATGGCGGCATGTGTCTGCAATGTCGGATAGATAATGCTGCGCGTAAAGTAAAGCGCTCCAAAGCAAAGCACCGAGGTAAAGTGAGGTCGAGGCGTGGTGACTACTAAAATATATCACTCAATGAGTACAAGGCGAGATGCCATAGACGGCATCAAGGCAGTAGGCGAGTATATCACCGACCATGCGGACAACCTCCTT
>JAVWLC010000348.1:0-2813 GCA_036638175.1 Raoultibacter sp.
TACGAATCACGATACGACAGTTGGTCTTGATCAAGCAATCGCAAGCGGTAAAGCACGCGGCATCACGGTCATTGGTGGTATTGAAATTAGCGCCTATGATCCTCGGCGCAAACGCAAGGTTCACGTGCTCGGTTACGGCCTTGCCGACAATTCGCCTGCAATTGCTGCACTATGTACTCCAATTCTTGCTCGACGTGAAGCCAATTCGCGTTGGCAGCTCGAACGATTGCTTGAAGCGGGATATGACGTTGATCTTGAGCTTGTCGAACGCTTGGCTGGTGCTTCGACGGCGCTGTATAAGCAGCACCTTATGGCGGGATTGACCGAAGACCCGTACGGAAGCGACACCTATAAGTCTCTGTATCGGGGACTATTTAAAGAATCAGGAATCTGTGTGTCTGACATCGAATACGTTGATGCCTGCGATGCGGTTCGTGCGATTCGTGAAGATGGGGGTGTGCCCGTGTTGGCACACCCTGGTCAGCTTGGTAGCTATCCAATGGTTGATGAGCTGGTTGAATGCGGGCTCATGGGCATCGAAAAGTACCACCCCGATCATCGCGTGAAGGACTGGGCTCTCTGTGCAACGTTAGCTGAAAGCCGCGGCTTAATCTGCACGGGTGGTTCAGACTATCACGGAGCGTTTGGATCTGTGCCGCACCTTGGCTATCGAATCACTGATCGCTAAGAACTTGGACTCGCCTTACTTCCATGCAGTTAAATACGCTTCGTACGTGACATGTTCATCCAGATAAGAAATCCCAAGCATTTTTACGCGTGGCCTGGGGGATTTTGTATACTGGGACCATGCAATGCTCTACCGCACGGGAGGACACAATGCGATTCGTATCATGGAACGTTAATGGCTTGCGAGCTGTGGCAAAAAAAGGGTTTGATGAAATATTCTCTGAGTTCAACGCCGATATTTTTGCGTTGCAAGAAACTAAATTGCAGGAAGGTCAGATCGACCTTGAGCTTTTAGGCTATCACGATTATTGGAGCTACGCCGAGCGTAAAGGCTATTCGGGCACTGCGGTCTTTTCGAAAGAAGAGCCGATCCAGGCGCTTCACTCGTTGGGAACTGATCATCTTGATACCGAAGGGCGTATTTGCGCGCTAGAATATCCAGACTTCTGGTTCGTCAACGTTTACACGCCGAACGCGCAAAACGAGCTTGCTCGCATCGATCACCGTATGGAATGGGATGACGCTTTCCGCATGTTTTGCAAAGATCTCGAGCGGGGCGATATGCCAGATGGTGCCCAAGCCTCTACTCCGAAGCCTGTGGTGATGTGCGGCGATTTCAATGTTGCTCACAACGAGATCGATCTGAAGAATCCAGGCCCCAACAGAGGTAATGCAGGGTTCTCGGATGAGGAGCGCGCAAAATTCAATGAGCTGCTCGATGCTGGTTTCACCGACACGTTTCGTCATACGCATCCTGATGTGCCAGGCGCATATTCTTGGTGGAGCTATCGTTTTAACGCTCGGGCAAACAACGCGGGGTGGCGCATCGATTATTTTCTTGTGAGCGATGAGCTCGTGCCGCGAATTAGGGCAGCTTCGATCTTTGACGAAGTGTTCGGAAGCGATCATTGTCCCGTTGCGCTTGATCTTGATCTTTAAAAGGTAGCCCCGCAGATAAACAAAAAAGGTGCCGTTCAGCGGGCACCTTTGTTTAGCAGTACAGGTGGATGGGGCACTTAGGCTTCTTCGATGAACTCCTCGCCGCAGAGCAGTTCGACTTCGAGCATGTCGCCTGCTTTCCAACCAGTTTCACCAATTGGTGAGATGCGTTGAGCGTTAGAAGCGAGGCACTCGACCAGTTCGCCCGCTTTAAAGTTGTAGAAGTGAACTTCGTAACCATCGGCTGAGCGATAGAGGTCGGCTCGTCCGATATTTGCCATGTTAGGGACGCTTCCTGAGTTTGCAGATGCTTTTGCCATGACCGTAGGGCGTTGCTGAACAGGAATCCCAAGAATGCGAGCGGTAATAGCCTGAAGACACCACTCGGTTCCGTAGTAGGCTGCAAGCGTTGGTCCAGGTAAATCGATGACAGGTTTACCATCGGCGACTGCCATCATCAGTGGGCGACCTGGCACAGCGGCAATATAGTGATGTACGACGGTGCCGCGTTTTTCGATCATGCGAACATTAAAATCTTCTTCACCGATAGCTGAACCCCCGTTAATGATCACTGCGTCGGCGACCGTAAGCGCTTCCTCAAAGGCACGCTCGAGCTTCGTGGGGTCATCGTAGACAATCGGGAATATGATGGGCTCGGCACCGAATTCGATGAGCATGTGTTTTACCATGAGGCTATTGGTATCGACGTTCTGCCCACGACGGGGACTGATGCCTGCGGGAACAAGCTCGCTTCCTGTGGGAATAAACGCGATACGGGGCTTGCGACGGACGGGGACCATTGTCATGCCTCCCATGGCAAGGACGGCAAGATCAGTAGGGCGGATTTTTGCGCCAGCTTTCAACAGGGGGGCACCAGCGGATAGGGTTGATCCGGCAGGACGTACGCCTGAACCAGGTTCGACAACAACATCGTCATCAAGCATGACCGAGCCGTCTGATTGAATGGCGGCCTTTTCTATCATGATGACAGCATCGAACTCATCAGGAAAATCATCACCAGTATCAGCGCGCACGTAATCAATTCCGCGCTTCCAAATGCTTGTATCTGGAATGCCTCGAGAAAAATCTGCCGATTTGACAGCAATCCCATCAAATGAGGAAGAACGGACAACAGGCAAGGTGTTCGATGACGTCAGGTCGCGGGCGAGCACTCGTCCGACCGATTC
>JAVWLC010000349.1:0-2800 GCA_036638175.1 Raoultibacter sp.
TACCTATGGCGTGCCTGCGCTGTGGATTACGTGCGTTCGCATGCTTGTCGCTGGAGTTTTCTTCCTGCTGGTAACGGTTGCTAAGGATTGGCATAATCTGGTAGCAGTGTTTCGAGATTGGCGCTCGTTGGTTGCTATAGCTACGTTTTCCATCTTTGGCGTTTTGCTGACGCAGGTAAGCTATCTATTTACTATCGGCTATACCGATGCAAGTACTGGAACCATGCTTGAACAGATTGGTCTTGTGTTCATCATGTTGTTCGTCTGCATAAGAAACGCGCGATTGCCAAAACCACGCGAAGCCGCAGGATTAGTTCTTGCTCTCATTGGTATGCTTGCTATAGCTACGCAAGGAAACTTGGGAAGTCTTGCTATCCCAATTGAGGGCTTGGCCTGGGGGCTTGTGGCGGCTGTTGCGCTTGCCTTTTATACGCTCATGCCTGGGCGCGTGCTCAAAAAATGGGGATCGATGGTTGTTACGGGCCTTGCCATGATGTTCGGCGGCACGACAGCAACAATCTTTGTGCAGCCTTGGACTATTGCGGTGACGGTATCACCTGGCATGATAACAGCAATGGCCGCAATTATTGTTGTAGGTACGTTGGGTGCTTACATGCTCTTCTTGCAAGGCATTGCTGATGCGGGTCCTGTCAAAGCAAGTCTGCTGTGCTGCGTTGAACCCGTGTCCGCAATGGTACTTTCGGTAGTTTGGCTTCATACGTCTGTATCGGTTTACGATGTTGCGGGATGCGTTCTCATCCTAGTCATGGTGTTCTTGGTGACCCAAAGAGATGAAGGGCCGTCAGACCAAACAGACAATCTTTCTGAAGGCGAAGATCCACCCGTTTTCCTTGGTCGCGCATCCGTTTTAGGCTACTACACCAGTAGAGTTGCTTGTGAGGCTGATTATCCTGCCATTATGAAGCTCCTTGATGAGGGTCATGCAACATTTGCGGCGCTGGGCATTAACGAGGGTCTGAAGAAGTATCCTTCTGCCCGCAGAATCATGCACAGCATCAAAAATGGATCAACGCACGCTATCGAGCAATCCGATGGCCGCATGATTGGTATGTATGCACTGTCGTTCAGCCTCAATAAGCAATACGAAAAGCCATTCTCAGGAGCTTGGATTACCGACTCTCAACCCGAAGCCCCCTCGTATGCCGTTCTTCATTGGGTTAACGTCACCGAATCGGCGCGTAATAGCGGTGTTGGGCGCTTCATTCTTGATAGCGCTGAAAAGGCCGCAAGAGAGCGGGGGAGACTGTCGATTCGAGCGGATGTATACCCCGAAAATGCGCCGATGAGAGCGCTGCTGAAAAAGTATGGATATGTCGAATGCGGAAAACTGGATATCAAGGATTATCTTGGTGGTCAAAAGACCCGTATTGCGTTTGAAAAAATTCTATAAGATTTGTAAAAAATCATTGTATCGAAGGCCTGCGATTGCTATTGTTTCTGTTCGCTGGTTTTTAGGAGAAAGAGCACGGTTTTGGAGCTGAGAAAAGCAGAGGTTTCCGACCTCGATTATATTATGGAAATCCTAGCTCAGGGGCGCGTCTCGCTTGCTGCTCTTGGTATAGACCAGTGGCAGGGCGGCTACCCTCATCGAGAAGTGATCGAAGCCGATATCGCGCGCGGCGAAAGTTTTGTTGCCGCTGATGAAAGTGGGCTCCCCGTTGCTACAGCCATGATTGCCTGTCGCGATGAGATCGATTACCGACACATTACCGACGGTACTTGGCTGACAGAGTCGTTCGAAGACTCTCCTTGCTACGTAGTTGTGCACCGTGTTGCTGTTTCCCCGCAAAGTAAAAACGGCGGCATTGCCGTCAGCTTTCTTGACCACGCAGCTGCTATAGCGAACAACCTCGGCTGCGCTAGCATTCGCATTGACACACACCCTGGCAACGTCCCCATGCAAAAGCTACTTGAAAAGTGCGGCTTCACGCGATGTGGAATCATCTATATCAGCCATGCTGAAGGTGCAACTCCCGAGCGATTCGCGTACGAGAAACTTATTTAACTCCCATTTGAATATCCGTGTTTATTGATGCTGAAGATCGGCCTGCTTTGTGGTGTCTTTTTCTTTGAAGAATCTCGTAGTACGTGAGTAGGACTACATTACCTTGTTATCAGATTTGCTTATATCAGGACCCTTTATTCAGAGGGTCCATTATTTTCATACTATATCAAGGGGATAAATCAGGTCTGAACCAATGGTATACTCGATAGGGTGTATCAGTAAAAAGGTCAGCATTTCTGACTTTGGAAAAACCATTCGGGACGGAACACCACCATGGTGCAACAAAATCATTTATATACGAGCCTTTCCAAGATGCTGAGTGTGCTTGTGGCACTTTGCTTAGTTTTAGGTCTTGCTCCTGCAATCGCCCTTGGCGATAGTACCGTAAACGTGAAGATAGAAGCACCTGCACAGGTTAACGAAACAGTAGAGCTCGGCTCTGGTGCTGAAGCAAAAGCCCCGGACAACGCTGATGTTGATGCCAGTGTGTCCAAAGAGGCGGTTAGCCCTGAGCCTGCTCCTGATCAAATCAACTCTGTAGTACCGTTGAGTCCTGACGCAACAAGTAAGCCCTCCCAAATCACCACCGATGTTGCTTTAGGTACAACTCCTGATACTCAAACGGAGACCCTTCTTGTAGATGGCCTTACCTATCTGGTAGATCGTGAATCACAATCAGCAACCTTAACTGGCTGGTACGGCAATGCTCCGACAGGAGCTCTTTCAATCCCCTCAGAAATCACCGACGGCAAAAACACCTTCAAGGTGCAATTC
>JAVWLC010000350.1:0-2791 GCA_036638175.1 Raoultibacter sp.
CATTTTGAGCTTCCCCGATAGCTTCGCGGTCTCCGAAGAATTTGACGTTGATGCGATTTAGTGCAGGCATAAGCTGCACCATCAGGATGGCGCTTTTCTGCACCCACAACGACAAAGGGAGCATAAGCAGCTTGATGATGACCGTAAACAGGAGGATGGCAATCCACCAGTTTCCTGTCAAGTCGTAACATGGCTGAACGACAAGCCAGAGAAGGGCGGCAAAAGCTTCTAGCATGAGGCAAATACTCCTTAGCTATAAAACATACACGTAACGGGTTCACTGCAATTTCAAAACAAAACAATCAATTATAATATGCAATCTTGCCCAGAAGCGCAACCAACAAACACTTAGTTGACAATCGACCCTTTTGCGAGTTCGGGGCGGTTCGTGGTAATCGCAACCCCATACGCTAAACACGCCAGTCAACCAGTGTATTCGCCGCCGACTCAGAATCCGGCATCAGCGAGCTTTTGCCAGCCGACCTTAAGTATGATTTGCATCTTTCCCGTGGCGTTCCGCCACCTAAGCGGCCATTTGCGATAAGCTATATACGATTTTGCACGTTTACCACAGAGCTACGGAAGGTATTCATGAAAGTACTCGTTGTATTCGGCACGAGGCCAGAAGCAATTAAAATGTGCCCACTCGTCCTAGCGCTGTCGCATGATCCAGCAGTCGACGTAAAGGTTTGCGTAACGGGACAACATCGCGAGATGCTCGATCAAGTCCTCGACATCTTCGATATTGTCCCCGATTACGACTTAGCCATCATGAAACCAGGTCAAACCCTTGGACTCATAACCACATCGGTTATCGAAAAGATGGAACCAGTCCTAGAACAGGAAGCACCCGACATCGTGCTCGTTCATGGAGACACCACCACTAGCATGGCCACCGCGCTCGCTTCGTTCTATCGTCAAGTACCCGTCGGCCATGTCGAAGCAGGACTCCGCACGTACGATCGATACTCTCCTTTCCCAGAAGAGATGAATCGCAAGATTATTTCAGCACTCGCAACGTATCACTTCGCACCCACCGAAACCAATCGTCTCGCGCTTGAAAAGGAGGGCATCAGCGATCACGTACACATAACGGGAAACACCGTTATCGATGCTTTCCAGTACACCACGCACGAAGACTACGTGTTCTGCAACCCTGATCTTGCCAAGCACGATTTCTCGATACCGACAGTTCTTATGACGGCGCATCGTCGCGAGAACCTGGGCCACCCGCTCGAAAACATTTGCGATGCCGTAAACGAACTATGCCGACTGCATCCTGAGATCTCGTTCGTATATCCCGTCCACCTCAACCCCAAAGTACGAGAAACCGCGTTCGCCAAGCTCAGCAACAATCCCCAAGTATCGCTCATCGATCCCGTGGATGTGCAGGACATGCACAACGCCATGGCTCGATCAGTCATGGTGCTTACCGATTCCGGCGGACTGCAGGAAGAAGCACCACACTTAGGCAAGCCCGTCGTGGTGCTACGCACCGAAACCGAGCGTCCCGAGGCAGTGGAAGCCGGAACCGCTATCGTGGCGGGAATCGAAACCGAGAACGTCGTTCGCATCGCAGACAGCATCCTATCCGATGAAAAAATATACCAATCTATGGCCAATGCAGCCAATCCTTATGGAGACGGTCATGCATCCGAGCATATCGTCACCATACTAAAGGAGAGCTTCGTATGAGAGTATTCGTTGCGAGCTGGTTCTTCCCCCCAGCAACCTCATCTGAAGGCATTGTAACCTACAAGCTTCTGCGCAATTCGCAGCATGAATACGATGTATGCTCGGCAAGAAGCGACCAATGGGGATACAAGCACGAACTCCCTGTTCGAACCGACAACATCCGTATATTGTCAATCGCCACCGACCACATTGAAACATGGCTGGCGTACGCAATCGAAGCGTTCGAGAAGGAGCATACCAAGCAGCCATACGACGCTTTTATGACGCGCAGCATGCCCCCTGAAAGCATTGCCGTGGGTGAAGCTATCAAAAAGTCCCATCCAGAGCTTCCCTGGATCGCTTCGCTTGCCGATCCCATAGCAAGAAATCCCTATTCCATCAAAGATTTGATTCTTGACGACAAGGAAAAGGATGGCGAAGAGAAGCAGGCATTCATCAACGCACTTTCCAACGGATTCGGAATTGAAGCCTCTGACGATCCTGGAGTGCAACACCTGCGAAGCATGAAGGAAATTGAGGATCGCGCCGTTAATGGTGCAGACGCACTCATATTCCCTTGCGAGACACTCAAAAGCTACGTACTCGGCACCCGTCAGCGCAAACACGCTTATGCCATCCCTCATTCGTTTGATCGCACGCTGAGTGCAGCTCGACAGCCTCATGCGAATAGCGGCCCTCTCGATGTCAATCGCCCCGTCACGCTTACGTTTCTCGGACACACCGACCACCTGCGCTCGCTCAACCCCCTGGTACTCGCTCTTCGTCATATCCAAAAAACCGATCCTTCGAAACTCGATCGCATTCGCATACGCTGCATCGGCCACACCCCCGCAGACACGCGCGACCTCATCTACAATTTTCACCTTCACAATGTGGTAACGGTGGAACCGAGCGTCGATTACCTCACAAGCCTGACCGTTATGGCAGAATCACCCTGGCTCGTGCACGTTGACGCGTCGTTCGATTCGCTCAAAGATACCGGAGGAAGCATATTCTTTGCTGGTAAGATTGCCGATTATTTCAGTACGGATGCCCCCATTCTCGGCCTCACGGGACACGGATCTCCCGCTCAGGGTATGATCGATCGAGCAGGCGG
>JAVWLC010000351.1:0-2785 GCA_036638175.1 Raoultibacter sp.
TATGTTACTCCTGAGGGAGAGAAAGCGAATCCTCATCGCACTGTTGATGAAAATGCTGATAAGCCTCATGAGGCAACGGGTTCAGAGGTTCCTTATGATTGTGCGGGATGTCATACGGCGCACCCTAACCCCCCAACAGAGGCAGTTGAGCTTCCGGCCAGCGTTTCATCCTGCTATGCAGATTGCCACCATTCGCGCACCTTTGCATCGTGCTCGTCGTGTCACGCTGATAAGTAGAAATTCGATCAGCTATACAAAGCGTGTCACGCCAAAAAAAGAGCGAGCTGCTCAAGCTCTTGGTAGTAAACAGAAATGGGATCAGACTTCGTGCCTGGTCTCATTTCTTTGGTGCGCACTCAGCGAAATAAGCTATTGCTTGCTTGCTTCGATGAGGTCAAGTAGGTCTTCTTTGCTGTGGATATCGAGCTTTGCATACAGGCGGCGCACGTGGGTCTTTACGGTGTGTGTCGACACGACAAGATGAGCAGCAATGTAGTTTACGCTTCGTCCTTGGATGTAGATTTCCATGACTTCTCTTTCGCGGGGTGAAATCTGAAAGCGCTCACACAAAGCATCGATTGCACGTGCTTGTGACTCTTCTTCTGCCTGAGATGATTTCTGCTTGTTTGCTAGAACCTGTCTAAAGTAAAGCGCCATCTCTATGGCAAGAGCAATGACAAGAATAACGGTCATCGTGAATGCAAGCGTGGACAAAACGGAATAGTCCAAGACGAGATCCCAGAGGAAGAGTCGCGCAAATCCATTTCCGAGGACGAGCACAAACATTGTTATAGCCAGCGCGAGACCGTAAAGAGCGGTAGAAAATCCAACATCATTGTGATGAGTGGTTGCTTCTTGGCAATAAAACATCAAGACAAGCTGATACATGGCAAACCACGCACCAGTAAAGATTGCCATGATCAGAAACGTGTTCTCCCAAAACAGCAAGACGGCTATTTGGGAGGTAAGAAAAGCAGCCAGCGATACGGCAGGGAAGAAGCGAATAGTGTTTTTCTCGGCAACTTTATATGCAAGGGACAGCACAAGGACTGCCAGGATGCACATAATCCCAAAGAGTGTTGTCGAGAATTCAGAGGTTGCACTTGTTTTTGTATTATTAAGCTGAAACCAGATTTCAAAAACAAAAAGAAGCAGGGCTATTGACCCGCTGAACATGATGGGATGCTGCGCTACATAGGATTTTACCTCACTTAAAAAGGATTGAACCTGGTGGCGAAGCGTTTGCGTGCTTTGCGCTCCCTCGCTCGGTGCGGTGGAAGGAATCGTAACAATAGTTCTGTTTTGCAGACACAGGCAAATGGTGAATGTCGAGCAAAGGTTTAATAGCGAACGCATCTGGGTTGGAATAGTGAACTCATAGAGAAGGGTACTTGCGACGTATGAGCCAAGCAGTGAAACCGCGATGAGTGCCACGGCTTTCTTTTTCGGAAACGAAAAGAAGAAGAAAGCAAAGCACAGAAGGAAAAATGACATATAGCAACTGTAGAGAGCAATCAGTAAAGGACCTGGTACGGCTGATGATTGGGGATTAACAACATCGTATATGAGCGCACAAACCTGAAGCCCAAGCATCCCGAACATCACAGGTAGCGGGGCTTTTTTGAGAGAGAAAAACATCAGGGCAAATATGCCGAGAAAAAGCACACGCCAGAGCATTTGCGTGAGCGCCTCAAATCCATCGCTTGTTAAAAGCGAGGAGAAGACGATAGTATTGTTCCCCCAGAAAAAACTAAATGCGAAGCAGCCGAGGACTGGCAGAAACCAGTTCGAATAATCGGTCGCTTTGACTGTCTTCATAGAACTCCCCCCGGTAGTCTGTGGGATTATACCATCACACAGAAGCGTTCTCTTGAGCACTTGCCTCAAGCAGGTTTTATCGAGTGGGCGTACACATGGTTGCTGTATGGGGTGAAACGGCTGAAGCCCGTAATTACCGCCAATGGCGGTATAATTATGACGGTAAAAATTTGGGGTCCTATGTCGTATGAACCGCCTTTTGAGATAACGGAAGAACTAGAAGGCTCTTGCAAACGCTCATATTGCTGACGACTGTGTGGCGGCGCATTCATAGTGCCGTACTTCGGTTATACTAACCTCAATCAACCAAGCCCAAAGATGTGTGACGCAGGTGCTTGTGATTCATACGTCGGCAGAGCAGGAAAGTCAGGCAGTGGCAGCATTCAGTGATGAAGATATCAGAAGGGTTCGTGAGGCGAACGATCTCGTTGCCGTTTTTGGGGATCGAGTACCCGTGCGCCAGCGCGGACGCGATTTCTGGTGCTGCTGTCCTGTGCATGAAGAAAAGTCGCCTTCCTGCAAAATTGATCCCGCATCTCAGCTCTGGCACTGCTTTGGCTGCGGCGCTGGTGGCGATGTGTTTAGCCTTCTCATGCAAGTTGATGATCTTGATTTCCCTGATGCTGTGCGCAAGCTTGCCGAGCGTGGCAACGTTCAAATTGCTGAGGGTGGCAAACCAACCGTTGCTCATGGCTACAAAGCGCGTCTCAAAGAGATATGCAAGGAAACCGCAACCTTCTACCACACGCAGTTGATGCGGAGCAAAGAAGAAGGCGCAGCAGCAGCTCGCGCGTATCTTGCGGGCCGTGGTTTTGGGGGAGATATCCCCAAGCGCTGGACCATCGGTTTTGCGCCGGGCAATGGCCAGCTTGTTCGTCATCTCAAGTCCAAAGGCTTTAGCAATAAAGAGCTGGTCGATGCTAACGTAGCCCTTTCAGGCAACCGAGAAGGATACAGCGGTAATCTC
>JAVWLC010000352.1:0-2783 GCA_036638175.1 Raoultibacter sp.
TGCAGCCCGCAGCATAGAGATGAGGGATGGGGTTGCCGCCTTCGTCGAGAACTTCCATGCGATTGCTTACTGTTAAGCCGCCACAGCTC
This sequence comes from Raoultibacter sp., assembly GCA_036638175.1. GTDB lineage: Bacteria > Actinomycetota > Coriobacteriia > Coriobacteriales > Eggerthellaceae > Raoultibacter. The sequence continues at coordinate 90 of JAVWLC010000352.1, forward strand.
TTATAGCGCACGGGAACGTTGCGAATGAAGTAGAAGGGCGGTACAAGCTTCTGCAAGAAGAGTGTCTTGCCAAACGCTGGATCAGCTTGGTTATCGCAGATTGAATCCCAATCAGCAAAGGCAGCCTGAACGGTTTCAAGAGCCATCCCCATTTTCTCGGCAAGCTCTTCAATCGAGTTTGCGGTTTGGACAGCATCACCAGCGTGCACAATGACTTCTTGGTCGATTCCGTTTTGTGCCGTACTATCCCAAATGCTGTACCACTCGTTGTAGCCAGCAGCCAGGCAGCCAGTAGCAGCATTGTGTACGGCCGTCTCGCTGTAGAAACGCTTACCGTTGGGTAAAAGTCCGATCAAAGGATAGAACGTGCCGAGCATGTGGCCTGCTTCATGGCGAGGATTGAGGTTGCCTGATGCTGTCATGCCAGAAAGCACGCCACCAGCTGCGACACCTGCTGCAATAGTGTCACCTTTCCGACCTGAAACAATGTTGCCGATAAATGCCCACTCAGGTGCGTACTTAACCATCCACTCCTGGTTGGAGATATAGCCGCCACCCGCAAGAACTACGGCTTTTGCTTTGATGTCAACAATGGAGCCATCTTTTGAGGTAAAGCGTCCACCAGCGATGGTGCCTGTTTCGTCGGTGATGAGGGTTGTGAAGCTCGTGTCAAACAGATACGTAGCACCGGCTTCAGTTACCTTTTCGTCCATCAGTACAAATTCGTCTTTCATAGTGCATAGACCATTCTTTGGGAAAAATGCCTGATGGTATGGGCTTTCGCGAAGCTCCTGAAACGTATAGCCCCAGTCGTAGTGCATTTTGTCGATGAATTTGCCACCCCAAGTCTGAAGCATAACAGTACGTTCAAGCCCTTCTTCGTTGCCTTCGTAGTAGGGAGCAAATTTCTCGCGGATACCATCTTCGCTCATGTACTTGTCGGGGCGTTCTTCCTTGGTGAGTTTTGCGGTCGTGCACATCTGGCAGGCTGCAGAATACATAGCGTCTCCGCCATAGGTTGAGTTCTGGTCAACAATGAGCACGTTGAGCCCAGCGGTTGCAGGATCAATGGCAGAAAGCATACCTGAAATACCCGCACCAACGATCAAGACATCAACTTCCTGGCTGAAGTTTACATTGGCATCCCCGATAGCCCTGGCGGTTGCAGCTGTGTCAGAGCCACCTTCTTTTGCAGAAGCGTTGCTGGAGGTGCACCCCATTGTCATTCCTCCGGCTATGGCAGCAAGAGCGCCTGTGGTACCGAGTGCACAAAACTGACGGCGGTTCATTCTCATGATATTCTCCTTTGTGTTTGTAGTATTCCCCTAAAGCCTGGCTTCGTTTAGGTATGGCCTCGAAAGCAGGCTGTGAAACCGAATGCGAGTACGGTGTTTTATTTCGCCTGAGCGAGTGCTGCTTCGACGGCTTTGATAACGCCACCAGTTGTCATGGTTGCGCCAGAGACGCCATCAATTTCAACTGACTGTGCTTCTTCGATTTGGGCTTTGAAGGTACCGTCCTCAATCGCTTCTTTGCCACCGATGCCAGCTGTTTCGCCTGACTCAGTGATTTCATCAACGGTAATTACGCCGCTAGCAACGGTTAGCGTCACCTTGATGGGGCCGCCCATGCCCTTACCTTCACCTTGGTAGGTTCCATCTTTGTAGCTGCTTTTGGCTGCTTCCTGTTTGGATTCTTTGGTCGATGTGTTGGAGCTCTGACTGGTCTCAACACCTGCTCCTGCTTGATCCGCTTTAGCATCGGAGGCTGGACTGCAGCCAGCAAGCGCGGGAGTTACCGACATCGCTAAGCAGCATGCTGCAACTGCTATCTGCCTTTTCATACTCATCACCCTTTCTTTTTTCAATGATTCGCCGCTCCTTGTTTGGTTCGGTTCGACTGCTCACATTTAAGCTGGGCTGGTCGGATAGCGTCAATCGACGCGGTGAGGTATCCTTGAAAACGATGAGGTAGGGGTGAGGTAGGGATGAGGTATTTTTCAAAAGCAGTCCTCTCATCTGGAAAAACCATACAATCAAGGAGCTTATAGCGTGAGTTATTCGGTAGAATTGATGCGTTATGCCGCACTACGCAAAACGGAATGGTCGAATCGATAGACGCCGTCGATGGATACTAATCTTTGCTTCTTGTAGTTTGTCCTTTAGGAATTGGAGGATTATGAACTGCGCAACCACAACGCGGGACACTGCATCACCCGAGGCTTTACCTGTTCCTACCTTTACCTTGCTGGTATGTGGTCTTGGTCTTTATCTGGGCTGGCAAACAGTTGGGATATCTCCGACGCTTTTTCCTCAGCCACAAAATGGTGTTGGGGCAATTCTAGATATTGCGAGCTATATGCAAACGGCCCTTTTCTTGGCGCTGCTTGCTTTGCTCGGTTGGTATGCAAATCGGCGCGGGAATCTACTCTCGCATAAACCACTTGTTATCGCGGCTATTATTCTTCCTTGTTTATCAACGGTGTGTACGTATGTATGCGGGTGGGTATTTTTTATACCTGAGGGTTTTGTGGTAGGTACGCTACTGAATGCTTCGAAGGCAGCCATTCTTTTGCTTTGGGCGGAATGCTTATGTCGCGTGAGGTTTCGAGATATGCTCCTTTGCGTCTCGCTGGCATACGTGGTTGTTTTTGCGCTCTGTCTTCTTGTGGCGGGTCTTAAAGCGGGACCAGCT
>JAVWLC010000353.1:0-2521 GCA_036638175.1 Raoultibacter sp.
GGGTTTTGGGAGTTTTTAGAATTTAGGCCTAAAAAGTCCCCCGCCCAGCGAATTCGACCTTAAAAATGGTTTTGCCGTCTGTAACTTGGGAGGGAACAGAAAGATCTCCTGCAGGAGCGTTTCCGTACCAGCCAGTCAAAGTTGCAGATTGTGATTCACGATCTACCAGATAGGTAAGGCCATCTACAAGCAGTGTTTCCGTTTGCGTATCAGGTGTTGTACCTAAAGTAACGTCGATGGTGATTTGGGAGGACTTGGTTGTTGTGTCAGGGCTCAGCGGTACTGCAGAGTTAATTTGATCAGGAGCAAACTCGGGGCTGACTACATCTTTGGACACGCTGACATCCATGTCTGCGCTGTCTGATGTTTTTGCTTCAGCACCAGAGTCAAGCACTATTGTTTCGTTTACTTGCGCTGGTGCTTCCACCTTCACGTTTACGGAGGTATCGCCAAGGGCGATAGCAGGAGCTAGACCTAAAACTAAGCAAAGTGCCACAAGCACACTCAGCATCTTGGAAAGGCTCGTATATAAATGATTTTGTTGCACCATGGTGGTGTTCCGTCCCGAATGGTTTTTCCAAAGTCAGAAATGCTGACCTTTTTACTGATACACCCTATCGAGTATACCATTGGTTCAGACCTGATTTATCCCCTTGATATAGTATGAAAATAATGGACCCTCTGAATAAAGGGTCCATTATTAACTACCTGTATGAAGATTCTACCTATCGTGCAAACATAAGCCGTTCGTTTTCAAACATCTTGCGCAGCACTACAATACCAATGGCGGTATAGACAAGATTGCTTACCACGCACACAGCTACATTCATCGCCTGGAAGTCAAAGGTAAAGATTCCAATCATGCACTGAACACTGTTGTAGAGCGGAATCAGGTAATACATAACATCGGTTTGCGCACCATCGCCGAACATGCCCGATATGCCCACTACCATTACCACAATCATAAGCGGCGTTAGGTAGAGTTGCGCTTCCTTCGTTGTTTTCGCCAACGCCGAAACAATCATGATCAGCATAACAACCACCAGCGTTGTCGTGAAGATAACCAGAGCCAAAAGCAAGTACTCGGGAGCACCGTACACATTGATATCCAGTTCACCTTGCGTCAGATTAGGAAGACTCGCAAAGATTCCGATTGCGCTTGATGCGGCAACCGCCAATCCGATACCCGCTAGAGCAATCACCTTGCCCCATGCAATATCACCGCGCTTGATCGGGGTAGCAAGCAACGTGGCCATTGTTCCGCGCTCCTTCTCCCCCGCAATTGACTCAGCTGCAATTGACATACAGCCGCTGAAAAGCAGGATCAAAAGAAGCATTGGCACAATAGACACAATAAACGTAGCGGCTCGATCTTTATCTTCCGCAACATCGTAGGTTGCCTCCCCTGCGTTCACATCGAATCGATTGGACAAGGAGGACTCGAATGTATCAAGAAGGGCGGCAAAGGAAGCGAAAGCCCTGCTCGATTCAGTGTTCGTAGAGTCATAGAAAAGCTCAACCTGTGGTGCCTTCGATCCCGATGCCGTATCGTACGTCACAACCGCTTCGTCGAAGCCTTCAGGAAACACGGCGAATGCATTGATTTCACCTTCATCAATCTGCTTTTTGAGGTCAGATGAATCAGGAAGACTTTCCGCATCCCGAACATCAATCTCCATCTGCGCAGCCAGTGCCTCAATGCTTGCTGGAAGATTCTCTGCCACAACTACAGGAACTTTGCTTTCATCGGGCGACATCATGTCAGACATTGCAGTGCCCATGATCGACCACATGCCAAAAATGAGAACGCCAGGAAGCAAAATTGCTATTGCTGCCGACGTTTTGTTGCTAAAGAAGCGCGCGAGCTCCTTCTTCGCAATTGTTAAGATATTGCTTTTCATGATGCCTCACCCACCGTAACGCGATACAGATCAAAAAATGCATCTTCAAGAGACACATCACCTGAAAGCTCGGGTATGGTTCCGCAGGCAACCATGCGGCCGTTGATAATGATGCCCGCACGATCGCAAACTTTCTCAACAAGGCTGAAGATATGCGTCGAAAGCAGCACCGTTTTTCCGCTTTGTTTGAGTTCAAGCAAAAAGTCAGTAACCGTTTTGGCGGTCAGAACATCCAGACCATTTGTTGGTTCATCAAAAATAACAACAGCTGGATCATGCGCAACCGATACCGCGAGTGAAGTCTTCTGCTTCATACCCGTCGACAGGTCTGCCACCTTCGTGTGCGCAAACGCATCAATTCCAAATCGCCTGAACAGGTCTTGTTTGCGCTTATCGCGCACCGCAGGCTCAATTCCGTGGAGCTCAGAGAAAAAGTCAAACAGGTAGTCGGGTGAAAACACCTCTTCAAGTTTTAACTCACTGGTTAGAAATCCAATGGTTTGCCGAACCTTCATAGGGTCGTTTACAATGCTCGCACCTTCGATAAACGCATCTCCTGCGTCGGGCTTGATAAGAGCAGCTAGCATGCGCAACGTTGTTGTTTTGCCCGCTCCATTCGG
>JAVWLC010000353.1:2531-2779 GCA_036638175.1 Raoultibacter sp.
GGTCCCAAGAGACCGTATATTTCACCTCGTTCAACATCAAACGTTAGATTTTCTACAGCAGTTTTTTGTCGTGCATCAGTGCGCTCAAGCTTTCGTTGCTTGGCTGAAAGCGGATAGGTTTTCTTCAACCCCCGCACCTTGATTGCGACTTCCATACGCCTCGATTCTCCTAGGATTACACCTATGCGATCAGATGGGATCGCATAGGTGTATAAGGATACCTGTTTCGAATCAGGAGGCGTTCAAGA
>JAVWLC010000354.1:0-1630 GCA_036638175.1 Raoultibacter sp.
CGTTCAAGAACTCAAAAACAGAAAGACCGTTCGTGTTCCTGTCTGGTGGTGCTGATTCAAACACACTACTGTTTGCTGCACTCGCTGCTGGCAAGCAACCCGTTGCACTCTCATTTCATATGGACGGTACAATCAGTCGTGACTTCCGTCAGGCTAAAGCTACTGCTGAAATCTTCGGCGTGCCGTTCATTGAAGTTTCACTGCCTACGGATGTAGAGACACTCAAGAAAGAGTGTACTGTTCTGGCGAAGAAGTACGGCTGCCGCGGTAAGTCTGACTTCGAATGTGTCTGGCCTATGTATCACGCATTCCGTGCTGTGGCTAAGTATGCCAAGAAGCACAAGATTGCTGCTCCCACTATCTTTACTGGCCACGCTGCTGACATTTACTACGTGCTGTCTAAGAAAGGCAACATGCACTACAAAGATCGTCCTGACGATTATCGCAATGAGCGCTTTGTAGATCCAAAACTGTCACAGCGCCATGTGCTGCCTCTTATCTCTGCTGACCTGGGTATCTCGAACGAAATCCCTTGGGTAGATAAGAAGATTTTGAAAGCATTCCAAGGCGCGTCAATTGCAGACGTCAACAAGCCTCGTCAGAAAGAGCCGTCACGTCTGGCGTTCGAAGAATACTTTGAGCGCACACGCATCTATCAGCACACCAACTTCCAGCTGGGTGATAGCGGCATTGCCAAACACTTTGAGATTCTACTGCACGATGCTGAATGGAATCCAGACGGTAAGTTCCGTGCAGTGATTGGTGTGTACAACGAACTGTGCCGTCGTCTGGGGGTCGCATGACAGTCATAGTATTCGACTCTGGTGCGGGTGGTGCACATGTTGCCTACGTGTTATCTCGCGCAGGCATTAAGACGAAGTTAGAAACATTCCCGCAGTTCTTTCCGTTTGGCGATAAGTCTCAGTCGCAACTGCTCGATCTGTTCTTGGACTATCGTGAAAAGACGCGCAACATTCCTATCTTCTGTGCGTGTAATACAATGAGTTTGACTCTCACAGCGCATGACTATGATTTCCAGACCAACAACGTTATACCGACGTTGCCCGATCTCAGTGAAGGTTCTGCGTTGTGCTACGGGACGTACACGACGATTGAACTCGGCAAACTAATGTCCAAGCACTTCCGTGGACACGCCATGCCGGGTCTTGTTAAGGCCGCCGAAGACTTGTATCAAGGTCGTATTACTCTTGAGCAAGCACAGGGATAAATATGTGAGTAAGGATATCACGATTCAACTCGGCTCTACGCACCTGTCGTATCTCGCACACATGCTTGACGTTGCACATAAACACGTTGAGCCTGATTATCTCTGTCTCTACCTTAATCATATTAAGGCGGTTGCATGATTGTACATATCATTGACGGTTCTGTTGGCGGTAACTACGTTTTTCATAAACTACAGGAAGCTGGCATCAATGCCCGCGTTCATGCGCCGCGAGATCCACGACGCCGTGAAGTAGCTGCTACTCATCCTTCTCTTTCTATGGGTCACACCGAGCAAGAGATTGAACATCACATCAGCCAAGTGCTTGGCACGTATCGTGGCTTGTTCCTGATTAGTAGTTACGTTGGTTCGCTTGTTGCTCGTAGCATGATCGATATGTGCGGA
>JAVWLC010000354.1:1640-2767 GCA_036638175.1 Raoultibacter sp.
GAATGTCATCTACTGTGACGATCTCAAATGCGGTTCCATTCCTGTTGTGGCATCATCAATTTCTGTAAATGTATATCAGAAACAACGTAGGCTTGGACGCATCGCTGGTCGTTTGAAGCATTTTGATCTCGACCACGAGTTTATCGTAGCCGATAAGGCTGTGCGATTTGCCGCAGGCTCCGAGTACGATGAACACGAAGCGCGTCAGGAACTGAACAACAACGCTAAGTTTCTTTCAAGCCCGTCAATGATTGTTGCTGCACATAAACTCGGTGTGAAAAGCAGCATGTATCACAATTACGCTGGTCTGGTGCGAGAGTTCGTTGAGAAGCGCCAGCAGCGATAACGCGAGGGCACGATGATTAATCGCTTTCAGTTAAGAAAAGCTCCGACACTTGAAGCATGTCAGTGGAACGGAGAGAACGTTGAGGAAATGAATCAGTTCCTTAACGGTAGCGGCTACGTTGTTGGTCGCTATGTACAAATCGGCATTACTGACCAGTACGGCAAGCCAACTTTGGCAAACGTGTCGGTCGGCAATTACGCAGTGAAACATGAAGACGGTAAGTACGGTGCGATTACCGCGTCTGAATTGTTCGAACAATACGTGTTGGCGGACTGAGGACAAGATGAACCTTTTCTCTATTTTAAAACAGCAAGTGAAGAAAGCGCTCGGTACAGAAGCGTCACACGAACCAGAAATTCGTGCTTTGTTTGACTGGCGCTACTCCGTAGAAATCAAAGGGCAGATGTATATCGTCGGTAAGACTGGCGCTAATACTTGTTTCTATATCGAGCCAGGAACCACCGAGCCTGTTGGCTGCTATCCCGATGCGTTGCTTGAGAAGATTGATGAATGGGGATCATCGAAATATGTTTCCTATGCAATCTACTTTAAGCACTTCGATAGCCCTGTGGCTGAGAACATCAAGTCGCTTGAGAAGGCGATGACAGGCAAGCCTAAGCAGTTTAAGAAAGGCTACTTCATCTGCGGTGTTACGCCTAAAGGTAAACGCATCAAGTTGTATCGCTTACAGCAGGGTCTTAGTGGGATGCAGTGGGTAGCAGTTCCACCTAAATCGTAATGCACGGTATGTCCGTGTGAGGAGCAAATATGATTAGTGATA
>JAVWLC010000355.1:0-2735 GCA_036638175.1 Raoultibacter sp.
AGTAACCCAAGCGTGAGGGATACGATGGCCATCGAGATGGTGATAAATCCAACAAGCAAGAGAGAACCCTCGTTTGGGAAACCGATAAGAGCAATTGATGCCCACAAAATGATGACGCTTTGCACGAGCGCTACCAGGCCAAATCCGAGTACGTAGCCGCCCACAATCTGCCAACCCTTAGCAGGAGTGGCAAGCAGTCGAGCAACTGTGCCGCCGCTTCGTTCAGTCAGCAAGCTCATTGAGCTTGTTAGAAATACGAACACGAAGATAAATATCCCGATGAAGACGGGGCCGAAGAAGTCGAACGATGTCCAATCTTTGCTGCCATGAAGATAACTCACTTCCATATCGGTAATCGGCATGAGTTCACTCAGGTCAGAAAAGGGGAGGGTGACTCCGTTCAGTGCTTTTTTGATTGTTTCTTGCATTGAGCTTGGGAGCTGCGAGAGGATCTCATTGGGCAGTTCAAACGTAACGGCTTCCACTTCCGTTTCCAGCTCTGCTGCGGCATTCTTTTGGGCTTCAACAAGCGCTGCTTGAATCTGCTTGACGGTGGAACCCGTCTTCGAGGCATCGGCTCCTTCGACGTGTATCAGGAGCGTCGAATCGCTATGCGAGACGATAGCGTCGATTTCGTTGTGTGAGAGCAGTTCGGCCGCCTGAGTTTTATCAACATCAACAAGATCGACATCCTGATCTTCGAGTGCCTTTTCTATCTGTGAAGGTAGATCAAGGGTTACAATGCGAGGCCGATATTCTCCAGAACCGAGGAGAACCGAGAACAGCCACAGCGCAAGACAAGGGGCAAGTATCATGATCGCAATAGTGCGGGGGTCGTGGCGAAATTGCGCGAGTACACGACGGGCGACAGCGAAAAGACTACGCATGATCGGCTCCTTTCCGTTCGCCTGAAACGAGAGTAATAAAGGCCTCTTCGAGCGTTGAGCACGCGGTGGTATCGATAATTGTTTGAGGCGCGTCAAAACGAATGAGGTCACCATCATGCATGAGTGCCACGCGATCACAATGTGCCGCTTCATCCATGGCGTGGGTAGTAATAAGGATGCAAGCACCACGATCGGCCAAGGCTCGAAATCCTTCCCAGAGCTTTGCCCGGTGAACAGGGTCAAGCCCGACAGTTGGTTCGTCCATGATGAGAATATCGGGATCGTTGAGCAGTGCCACAGCAAGCGATAGCCGTCGTTTCATGCCGCCCGAGAAATCGCTTACTACTTTGGTTTTCTGATCCTGTAGTTGAGCGAGTTCAAGCGCTCGGACGGAAGCTTCGGTAAGTTGGCTGCGGGTGATGCCGTATAGAGCGCCAAAGAATTGCAAGTTCTCATCTGCAGTGATGTCTTCGTAAAGAGCGGTTTCCTGTGGCATATATCCAAGGCGTTTGCGCGCAGTGGGATAAGGTGCTTGTTCGCCAGAGAGTTTGACTGTGCCTGATGTTGGAATCGTATTGCCCACGATAAGATCGACCAGTGTTGTCTTTCCGCATCCTGAGGGTCCAACGAGTCCGACAATTTGTCCTTTGCTTACCGCGAGAGAAACTCCATGGAGCACTTCGGTTTTCTTGAATGATTTACGAACATTGTGTATCTCGATCGAAGCCATAGCTACCTCATTTATTTGCAGAAATAGACATCGTGTTGTATTTTCAGCATACGTCAGATGCTAGTGATGTGTACAGCGACAAATCGAGCGGATGTGTGGAATTTTTTATGGCTACAGAATGCGTACGTATTGAATCAAACAAAGTACGGGAAACCAAAACTCGAATTACCGATGCGTTGTTTTCTCTTCTCGAGAATGAGTCTATCGAGCGCATTACCGTTGCTCAAGTCTGCGCTCTAGCAAAGGTTAATCGTAGTACTTTCTATAATCACTTTGCTGATATCTATGATGTTCGCGAGCAATGTGAACAAGAAATTGCTATAGCGGTTGAGACTGTCTTGCCGCGTCTCATGACTTCAATAATTCTTGGACGAGACAACATATCTGTTGACATGATCGAATCGTACCTTGGTCCCCATTTTGACCAACTCGGTGTCTTGCTTGGGGGAGGTGATCCTCACTTTCTTGATCGAATTCATGCAATTGGCCAGCGCGCTTTGCTTGAAATCTTGCACCGCGATTCTTTTTCTGAGCAGCAAGAGTATGCTTTTGCTGCTGTAGCTGGCATGCAGCTTAACCTTATAAGGCACTGGTTGCAGACGGGTCGCTCTATGGCGCTACCTGATCTTATTGACTATATGCGCAAACTTATCACCCAGGGCCCTCGTGCCGTTATTTTGTCGCATAACCGATGAGATACTTTGCATCGCTACAAAAGTATGGTTATACTATGCCAACCCGAATGGAAGGTTTGTATGTATACGACCAATAACAACAGCAACTTTGTGAACACGCCGTGCGTGTCGCTTGCCTGTGCTTGGTGGTGGAACAAAAAGCAATAAATCGGGTTATCGACAGCTTCTGTTCTCGCTTACAAATTTGAGAGCTCTCGGTGATCCGGGAGCTTTTTTGTTGCGCGGATTCGAGAGCTTTGAAGGTAAAAGGAAGCGGATATGATGCAGCAAAGGCGAAACGAAGCGCAGGTCTGCATTAGGAAAACGAAGGAAAGGAACCATCATGGAAAACAAAGTACCGCATCGCCTGTATCTCAAAGAGGATCAGATTCCGGCGCAATGGTACAACCTGCGTGCCGACATGCCCGAGCCCCCCGAGCCCAT
>JAVWLC010000356.1:0-2734 GCA_036638175.1 Raoultibacter sp.
CAACCGTGTCGACTTCAATCCCCCATTGCGCCGAAAGCCCTCGCTCGGTGAAGAAGATGACGGTAAACACAACAACCATCACGATGACAAGCCCCGTATAAATCATTGATGTCATTTCTTGGGTAGCATGTCCAGACACCACAACAAACGCACCCCACCCAAGCAGCTCAACAACATAACGAATACCGCGCTCAATACCGCTCAGCCACACAGCACTGATCCCAAATCGATACGTAATGCTGCTCAAGACAATGACGATAAACATCGAAAGCATGGTATAGCCTGCATCATAGCAAACAGCCATCACTTCAGGGTTTGATCCAAAGGTCGGCATGACAAGTAGGAACCCGATGATGAACAGAGGAAACGCAAGCTGATAAATAGTATCGAAATTGAACCACTTCGATTCGGAAAGCACCCCAAAGAATACAAGCGCCGTCACCAAAAGAGCGCCTACCACATTGCCGGGAACCAACGGAAGCCCCGGCAATGCCCCAAATCCACCTGCAAACGTACAGACCGACATAAGAAGTATGGGCTTCCACGGAAAAGCGAACGATTCGCTTTTCGCGACTTTACGAGGTAGGTCGTATTCGGGCAAACGTCGCATGCTCGATTTTACCCACGCGATGGAAACCAGCGGCAGCACGATTGCAAAAAACGCCAGATACGGTGCAGACATCCCGAGAAAAAGCCACTTGATTACCTCACCAAAAAAGATCCCCATTGCATGGTAGAGCGCAACACGCATCGGGTTCATGGAACCGTAAAACTCAGCCCACATGAGAATCAGAGCAGCCAATCCCGCACCCGCAACCACCAAGCCGATTATCTTGAGGATTTCTGATTGCAGCACAAAACATGCCAGAACAACAAGGGTTGACCCTAAAACCATGCAGAGTGCCGTTGCTCTGGTAATTGCTCGATTCGACCAAATGGGTGCAATCTTTTTAGCCGAAAAAGCAAGAGCAAACGAAGCAACGCCTATGGCGCCTTCGAAAATGAAGTAATCAAACACGCCAATGCCCGGAAAGGCATCGTAGCGAAAAAACGTTGCCAACCAAGCGCGATAGATTCCGATACCCATAAAGACCAGCGGAATAGCCGATACCCGCATGAGAACGGATTTCCAGCGATCGATAAATTCACGGATCATGGTGTAAACCGTACTCCCCTCGCACGTTTTTGCAGTGCTTTTTGCGATCCTGCAGCTATCCGCCACTTCTCACATCATAGCGAAATCTCCCGCTCAAACAAGGGGTTACACAACGGGTTACGCATTTAACCGCGACGGATAATTGCACGTTTAAACCCCGATGCTAGTCTTGCCTTATCAAAACGAAGTCGACACCACGTCGACTCGGATTGAGGGAAGATCGCCATTAAACACACGTGGCGAGAAAAGGAAATTGTCCCCCTGAGGTGGGCAGCTAGAGCAATCAAATCAAGGAGGGTTTTCATGTCAGGATTATCTCGTCGTCAATTTATTACCGGTGGAGCAGTTGCTGCTCTTGGAGGAACGCTTGCGCTTACGGGATGCGCCAGCCCATCAGGTAACGCTTCTGCAACTCCCAAAGGCGAGGGTGCAAGCACCTCTGCTGTCGGAAGTGGCATGGGCAAGCACGGAACCTTTACCATCGAAGTAACCGTCACGGACGGCAAGATTGACCGAATCATCGCACTCGACTCACGCGAAACGCCGGGCATGGGCGATGTTGCCATAGAAAAAATCTCAAATGCAATCGTTGAGAACCAGACACTCAACGTTGACACCGTCAGCGGTGCAACCCTTACAAGCATAGCATTCATTGGTGCAGTATCTGACGCGCTCGATCAGATTGGCGAAAAGTCGTCCGAATGGAAGAAGCGCGATAAGGCCCCGTACACATTTGAAACAACCTTACCTCAAACCGCCGACGTCGTAGTCATCGGCGGTGGTGGCGCTGGTTTTGCAGCAGCCATTACCGCAGCTAATGAGGGCAAAAACGTCATCCTCATGGAGAAGATGGGTGTTTACGGCGGCGACACCGCCCTATCAGGTGGAGAAATGGCAGCACCTGGCAACTGGATTCAGGTACAAGAAGGCATCGCCGACTCCCCTGCTGATCTCGCAAAAGACATGCTGATCGGCGGCGACGAAAAAGGTGATCCCGAGCTTGTTCAAGTTATCGCCGAAGGTGCGCTCGATAGCTCAGAGTGGCTCACTTTTGAAGCTGGCGTTTCATGGAAGCACGATCTCATGCAGTTTGGCGGCCACACCATCAAGCGTTCCATCATCCCCATCACGCACAGCGGCAGCGAAATGACTTCAAAGCTCACCAAGCGCGCTCAAGAGATCAAAACGCTCACCATTATCGATAACACCAAGGCAACCGAACTTGTCACTGATTCCGCAGGTGCAATTACGGGTGTAAAGGCACAAAACACCGTTTCTGGCGACGAAGCAACCGTTGCATGCAAAGCAATTGTTATGGCTGCAGGCGGTTTCGGCTCAAACATCGACATGCGCGTTAAGTACAACCCCGAGATGGACGATTCAATCCTTTCGACCGACTCTGTTGGCGCAACGGGCGATGGCATCGTAATGGCCGAAAAGATCGGTGCAAACCTTATCGATATGGAATACATCCAGACCTACCCCGTGTGCGATCCCGAAAACGGCGCTCTCCTCTACGTTGGCGACATGCGTCTTGAGAGTCGCGCAATCATGATCAACAAAGAAGGTGTCCGCTTC
>JAVWLC010000357.1:0-2732 GCA_036638175.1 Raoultibacter sp.
ACTTGCCAGACGGATCGATTTCGTTTCCATCGGCAGGGTCGAGGGCGGTGAAGTTTGCAAGTGTTAGATTGTCAGGATCGTCAACACCGTGATAACCCATGAGGGTGATCCAGTGTTCACCATACGGACCTGACACGTGGATAACCGTTGGTTTACCTGCAGCAATTTGATCATAGGCTTCACGAAGGAGAGCTTCGTTTGATCCGAGAGAGCGAAATGATGAATTACCGCCACCCCAGTTAGGCCAGGTGCAAGTTCCACACCCATACGCGCTGTGGTCAATTGCTTCACCAAGAAGGATGGCATCGCCATAAGCGCAGGCGTATCCAGGACAACAGATTGTGTGTCCACCATTGAGTTGATTGCCGATGGCGGCAATCAAGGCGGGATCGTAAGCGAGTAGTTTTTCTCGTTGTTCGCGCAGTGCCTGTTCGGCGAGCGCTTGGGCTTTGTTTTGTTCGGCGGCTTCGTATTCCGCTTTAAGTGCGTCAAGGCTGCTTGCTGCCGCTTTGTTCTTGTTTGACGCTAAGGGAAGGTCGACTGAGAGCAAGGCTTCTGCTGTGCCGTCTTCGACAGGACCAACGGTGTTGGCTGGCGATGCGATAGTGGAGGTTTGGATTGTTTCAGGTGATGGCTTGCTTGTCTGGCTCGATACGTGTTCATCGGCGTAAGCAAGTGGTGTTAAGGAGGAGCACACGATAGCTGTTACAAATGCAACAGTTGCTCCAAAGTGATGAAGTACCAAAGATCAATGTCCTTTCGTGTCCGGGTGGGATGGTGTAAGTGTTTTTCCGGCTGCAGGGCAGAGTCGTATCCTACTCGAAAGGTGATACGTGCGCTTGAATATGCGGGGATATCAGGGAAGTGCCATATCTGATGCACGAAACCATCACACAAGTAAAAGGCGAAAAATAGGCTTAACGAACGAGTGAAAGAACCTTTGTTAGCTCATTTGAAATTATTCGGGATGGAATCGAATTGCTTACGCGATTATTACTGATGGTGAAAAACGTACGATGAACTGGTGTTAAAACGTACAATGATTGCAGAGGTTTCACTGGAGATAAAAAGACAAAACCCGCAATCGTTGAGTTTGGAATAGCCATGGAAACTGCAGGTCTTATCAACTACATCAAAACGACCGAGAATAATGTTGTCCCGCTCAAGGTTGCTTCAGGTATTCAGGGTGTGTCGTTTTTTTCAAAACTACCACGCAGTTTTCAGGATGTTATTGTTAAGCGCTCAGGTAAGTCAAATCCGTACATGAGCTTTGTTGTGGAGCCGTACTCGACGTTTCTTGCGTTTGAGATTGTAGACTTTGCAGTGGCTGAGCGGTTGCTGCCCTCGGGTTATACGTTATTGCCGTCCTCATTGTTTGGGAATGGAAAAGAACGACCGTGTGCAATCATAGGTGCGATCAATGTTCACACATCGCTTTTCTGGGGGAGTAGGCTTGAATTTTATTTGATTGCAGAGAACAAGCAAACAGGACTGCTCTCTTGGATTATTGCGACGTATGAGACAAATACGAGTAGCTATGATCCTAATAGGGGATTTATTGGAGCAACAACTGAGCACTGCGTGATAACTACTTCGTATAGAGGCGAAGTTATCGTTGATGTAAAAAGCGCCCAAACGTCCGATCATATGAGTTATGTTGCAGATATTTCTCACGCAAGGCCGGCATCGATGAATGAACGGCTTTGGATAGAGGGGAATCTTTCGGTTGATTATGGCGGCGATTTGCAGAAAAGCTCCGATCCTTTCGGTCTTATTTTTGACCCAAAAGAAGTGCAGCAGGGACTTATGATTGCGCCTGAGGATGTGACTATTTCACTCAACACCTACGGGCAGGATTTTCTCGATCCCAAGCCTTTTGAGGCAGCATACTTCCCCTATGCGCAGCATTTCATGACAACTAGTTTCCCCGTAGCGACACCCCTGACGAATGCGGATGATCTTGAGCGAGAAGTTGCAAAGCTCAGTGAATCGTTTCCCGTTTTATGGTGATGCCTTGCGACAAAACAAAAACGAGCGCTCGGTACCGTCGAGCGCTCGTTTGAAGATTTTGCGGGAAAATAACTTCTTAAAGACCAAGCCCCATAGCTACAGAGGCGAATGCCACAAGAACTCCGACAATCGATTCGCCACCTAAGAGACCTGATGCAACGATAAGCCCCGATTCGCCTTGAGCCTTTTCTTTGGCCTCTGCTTCTTCGGGAGATAGCTTTGCGCGACGACGCTTGCAAATTTGATCGTAAACAACCTTGGCCATTGCGCCAAGAAATGCGGTGAATGACATGTAGAACGGCAGATAGATACCAAGACCGAGCATCATAACGGGTAAACCAAGCAGGTACAATCCACAGCCTACAACAAGCCCAATGATGAATGAAGGGATTGAAGGTATGCCTGTTACCATGGTTGCGACCACTGATGCTTGTGCGGAAACAAATGATCCACCAAGGCCGAATGCGTCAGCACCATACGCCTGCACGAGAATAAACATCACGGCCACAGCTACAAAGGCACCAAGTACGCCTCCGATTGCCTGACCAATCCACTGAGCCTTTGGATCGGTTCCGAGTACATGTCCTGCTTTGAAGTCGTTCATAACGTCACCTGCAAGACCGCACGCAACCGCAATGATGCCTGCCACAAAGAAGAGCTGAACCTGGGGAATGTTTGAAACGGCTGCTACGATAAGCAGCACAATGAGACCAAATATCTCC
>JAVWLC010000358.1:0-2730 GCA_036638175.1 Raoultibacter sp.
TCGCACCTTCGCTTGTAGCGCGCGCAAGAGCGAACAACCTAAGGCTCGGTACCTCAAATCGATACGCGATATTCGCCAGCATGAGCAGGACAAAAAACGTGAACCATACGTAGGCAAGCTTGATCAGAAAAGAAACGGCATATCCCCAGGTTGGTCCTGCGAAGGGAATAAACACAAGAGCGACTATGCCGACAGGCAAGCCAATTTTCGCAAGAAATCGCACGTCGCAGCGTTCTCTGCGGGCAAATACCATGACGAGAATAACAATTCCTGCAAGTCCCGTTGCCATAATGCGATGAACCGCTCCGATGTTTTCGGCGCTTCCAAGCAAGGATCCTGCCAGTCCCGACATGAGACCTGCAACTGCCATAAGCGCGAGGAGTTTCCAGGGAAGCGGAAATCTAATATTGCTCGGACGCGAAGGCTCGGACGGTACTGTATGAAGGCTCAGAGTGATGCAAGTAAACGAAATAAGAGGAAGCAGCGATGTTGCAATAATTGCAAAAGGTTGGGTCATGACTCCGATAATGAACGAAACAAGGGCGGCGACGATACAGGAAAGCGCGCCATAAACGATGGTTTGCATACTTCCCATCTGTGTATAAATTTCTGCCCAGAGGCAGAAAAGAAAAGCACCACCGATTGCCGTTACAAACGACACAGCCACAATGAGAAGCTCGGGCGCTTGTAAGGGAATGAGCCACAGACCAACAGCAGCTGTACCAAGAGCGGTTAAAGCAATGAGTATCGCGTTGAGCGGAAACCGTTTTCCGAGGGGACCGATCTTTGAAGCGAAGATCGCGAGAACGAGAAATGTTGCGATATCACCGAATCGCATACTGGTGTCAAACAAGGTGCGCAAAGTTGCATCGCCGGTGGTTCCTGGAAATATTTCGATGATGTGAGTGCAGCACAGCCACGCGATGAATAACCCCATCCCAAGAAAACGGAGGGGATAGAGGATGTTTGCAAATGACTCTTCTTCAGCGTTTGGATCATCAGATGCGAGTGCTCGCGCGATTTCCCTAGATTTCACAACGTCCTTCTCCCATAAAACTTTCGCGTTATTGTACCGCATTCTATGTTGACAGCTTCTTTACAGATGTCTGAACAGGCACTTTGTGGGGTGAGGTGTGGGGTGACTACGATTCACCCCGCAATCAGGGGGTTCACCCGCGACAAATGCTACAGGGCGAGACATGATAGCACTGCATCTGAGGGTGCACGAAGGTCGGGAATGATTACCGGCCGTTCACTGAGATTTAAAGGGAGATAGTATGAGTACACAGAATTCAGGTCTGACGCGCAGGAACTTTCTGACACTCGGCTCTGTTGCCGCTTTGGCAGGCACTGCCGCTTTGGCAGGATGTGCGCCACAGCCAACATCAGGCGCCAAAGCGCAAGCAGACGAAAACGATGGCACAACAATGGCTACGGCTGACGAAACCAAAGAATGCGACATCGTTATTCTTGGTGCGGGTGGCGCTGGCATGTGGGCGGCTGTCGAAGCTGCTCGTGCAGGTAAGAACGTCATCGTTGTCGAGAAGGGCAACAATGTTGGTGTTGCAAACGGCTCGCTTGCAGGTGGACCCTTTATGGTTGGATCCAAGCTGCAGCAAGAAGCTGGGATTGATTTTTCTTACGAAGAAGCGTTTACGCACATTATGGAATATTCTCACTGGTCTACGAATGCGGCGGCTATCAAGCAGGCGGTATTGCTCTCGGGCGACACGATAGACCGTTTCACCGAAGAATTTGGTGTTCCAACTGGCATGCGTCCTGACAACTACGGCGCGGGACATGATTCCGTGCGTGCAAACTTCCAGTCTGATCCGAAGGATTCCAAAACCCAAGCCAAGGGCGAGGATCGCATGGGTCCGCTGCAGACGTGGGTAGAAGAAAAGGGCGGCGAGTTCCTCTTCGAGACCGCAGGCAAGCGTCTCATTGTGGAAGACGGTGTTTGCACGGGTGTCCAGTGTGAGCAGGGAAAGACTGTTCTCGATATCAAAGCAAAGAGCGTCATTGTTGCTACTGGTGGATTCCTCGGTAACGTTGACATGATGCAGGAGCACTTCGGCACCTTTGTGAACCCACTTGGTAACATCCTCTCGGTTGGCGAAGGTATTGACATGGTGAAAGCGGCTGGCGGACAGCTCTCCACGCAGTGGGGCATCGCAGGCAATGAGTTCACGGGTTCGAATCAGAAGGCCGATGGCCTGTACGAGCGCGGTAACGCTGCGTTCACTATTGGTATTTACGGCACGCTTTTGGTGAACAACCAAGGTCGACGCTTCTCGAACGAGGGCAAATTTGCCAACCTTCCGCTTGCGCTGGGTGGTGCGATTTCGCTTGTTGGTGGACAGTATTACGCAGTTGTCGACCAGGCATATGTCGATGCGCTCAACGCAGGTACCGACGCATGGACGCTGTGTGGTTCGGACGAAACGAACTGGCGCACAGGCATGATGACGCTTAAGGGCAAGGCCCTCGAGAATGTGCAAACAAACATGGATGCTGCTGTTGAGGCTGGCTGGGCTTTCAAGGCCGATACTATTGAGGCACTTGCTGAAGCTATCGACGCACCCGAGCTCGTTGGAACACTTGAGACTTATAACGGATACTGCACCGCAGGTAAAGATGAAGATTACTACAAGCCTGCCTGCTTCTTGCAGTCTGTATCAACTGGTCCATTCTATGCGCTGCAGTATGAGCCGAGCGCGTGGGTTACTA
>JAVWLC010000359.1:0-2730 GCA_036638175.1 Raoultibacter sp.
ACGAAAGCAGCAGTTCGCTCAGCCTCTTCACGCGTTATTTGTATAGGCGCATACTCGGTTTTAGCCACAAATGATGCTTGGTTTCCATCCGCGGCAAGAAACGATGAATCAAGAAGGTTTTTGAAATCATCGCGGTTGAGCATATCGCCGTCGCGTCCATCGGTGACCCATGCTTTATCGGCATACATACGAATATTAAAATTAATTCGCGGAATACCAATTGCGGCATCAATTTCTACTGCAAGATGCTCAAGAGCCTCCCCGTCATACGTTGCTCGAGGATATATGACATGGCCAAATGCCATGGCTGAAAAACGTTCGAAGATGCCACCATCCTCGCGGCCAACCGAAAGCGCTTCTTGCGTCATTGCCTCGGTATCAAGTTGCGCCGACAACGAGGTCGCCGTTGCTGTCCAGAGCGTTTTGTTAGCAAGCGCTTCTTCGACTGTCTGTTGTTCAGCAAGAGCGTTATTTTGGTTGTTAGCTATGGTTTGTTCGATATTAGTGCTTGCTTCTTCGTTGGCAAAGATGAGTACTTCTTTTTCGGCAAGTCTGTCAGCATAAGCAGTATTGATCAATAATGCAGCCTCATCAGCAGTTTTTCCGCTCAAATCAACTTCGCCGATTTTTACTCCTGGATACACCTTGCCCCAGTTAACACCCAGATCAACTAAGCCAATGGCGACAAATACAAGAACAGCTACCGTTGCAAATATTGCAATTTTACTGCGAGAAATCCATGTGAGAGCAACTGCAAAAAAGTGCCCGATTCCGAAGATTATTGCTTTTAAAACGCGTCCGATACCCATCAAAATGCTTCCAAAAAATGAGCCTATTCCAGATGATTTCTTGGAAGCTTTCCCAGAATTCTTTGTCCAAAGTGTTGCCTGATTGGGATAGGAAGACGCATGATGCTTAGTCTTTTTTGGAGTCGCTGCATGCTGCGAGGTTGCATGATCTCGCTGGCGTTGTTTTGAATTTTGAGACGGAGCACTCTGACGAGATGATGCAGCAGACTGCACTGCTGTGTTCTTGCGCCTTGATCCCGAAGCTGCAGAGGATCGCTGTCCGTAATTACCTGTCCTGTGCGTGGAGTCGCTCGCTGAAGTCGATCGTCGACGACTGTCTGTATTGCGGTTATTCCTGTCATACGAATTAGTCACGGGAATGCATGTCTCCGCTTTTCTTAACCTTCTTCAACTCTTGCAATGACATTGTAATGTAGTACGCCGTTGTCACGATTCCAAGGATGAGGCCTGCGTATACAAACCAAATACCCCATGAAACTGGATCACTATTGAACCCTGGAAGCCAAGCCACATCAAAAATACCAAGCCCTGGCAAAAGTGGCCAATTGAGTAGCAAGCCTGCAAACCCAACAAACAATAGAGTTGTTGTAACTTTACCAATAAATATAACAGGGACACGAATGCGATATTTTGAAAGCAGATATCCACCACCAAGCAGCAGTAGGCCATCGCGAACCAGGACGACAACGATAATCCAAAGCGGAAGACGCCCAACCATAAGAAGACCAAGGACTCCAGAAATCATAAGTACACGATCAACGGCTGGATCAAGCAATTGCCCAAGCCGGGACACTGTGTGTGTTCTGCGCGCTATCTGTCCGTCAACCCAATCGGTACCTGCAGCAAGTGCAAAGAGAAACGTAGCAAGAATGTCATGGCCATCGTTTAGCAGCACAAGAAAGACAGGAACAAGACAAAGCCGAACCATCGAAATGATGTTCGGTATTGTGAGGATCTTATCAGAGACTGGCTCAGCCTCTTCCTGTTCGCGCTTGCGTGCCCTGTCTGAACTTGCTGAATGGTTTTCCATTCCTCTTCTTCCCTATGATGACAAAATGAAGTCGGACTCGCTATCACGAGCCCGACTTAAAACGTGTCAACCGTGTCGGTATTACAATGGCGTGCTCGTGGTACTGTGCCCAACAAACATCCATTCTACCAGTTTCTATGCAGGCTCACTGTCTTTTGCTGCATTTATTCCATCTGTTGCCGTATCTTTAGAAACAACATCGATAGACTTTTTGGTCGCAGGTGGTGCATACGCAGGATCCATGCTCAAACAATTCTTCGGACATTCGCGAACACAGCTGCCACACTGCACGCAGCGAAAACGATCAATAGACCACGTTGCAGCTGGCTTATCAACCGAAATTGCTCCAGTTGGACAGCGCTTCATGCAGATTCCGCACAAGATACAATCATTGATTTCGATAACAACATGCCCCTTAAGACCTTCGGGGACAAATCGTGTTTGTGCGGGGTACTGGATGGTTTCTGGTTTTTTGAACAGTGACCCAAGGGTCATTTTTCCAAGATTAAAGCTTCCCATGCCAGACCTACCTTTCTGTGCAACTGATGCAGGGATCAATCGTGAGGACGATCATGTTGACATCAGCAAGATCGCATCCTGCAAGAGCCGTTGTCATACCAGCAAGGTTTTGAGAGGTAGGCGTCCTCATGCGCATACGCTCAAGGTATTTCGTTCCGTTGCCACGAGCATAGTAAAAGCATTCGCCACGAGGCTGCTCAACAAGGTTTGCCGACTCTGCTCCAGCTGCAGGAGAGCCTTTCACGGGAACAGCAATATCTCCTGCTGGAATCTTCGCAATCATCTCCTCAATGATGTCGATCGACTGCAAAACCTCAAGCGCACGAACTTTTACGCGAGCATAGCAATCACCCTGGGAATCGACTATTGCTT
>JAVWLC010000360.1:0-2717 GCA_036638175.1 Raoultibacter sp.
TGTGATGATTGCAAACGAAAAACAGCACTTAAGGGAAGTGCTCAACAAAGTTCGTGACGCCATTGCTCACGCGAGACGACTCGTGGATCGTACTGAGGATAATTATCAGGATATGAAGTCTTACATGAGTGGTTATCGCGGAGAGATTGACCCCTCGGAACAGTACCAAAATGAACTTCATCTTCATGATGTGGATCGACAGAGTGCGGAGGCGGCCGAGGCAAAAGGCCGTCTCGAAAAACTGCTTGATTCACCGTATTTTGCGCGCATTGATTTTGTCGAGCACGGCGAAGCGAGCGTAAACGTCATCTATATTGGTCGTTTTTCTTTCAACTATGAAAGCCAATCGGTTATATCAGACTGGCGATCACCCGTTGCGGCGTTGTTCTATGACTTCGATAGTGGTGAAGCGAGCTACGTTGCCCCTGCTGGGCTTATGCGCGGAACCCTCATAGGGAAACGGCAGCTTGAGATTCAGGGTGGCGAGCTGAAATACGCGGTAGATTCTGGCTCAAGCGTTCGCGATGAGGTGCTGCAACATGAGCTCAGTAAAACATCTGATCAGAAAATGAAATCGATCATTTCGTCGATCCAGCGTGAACAAAACAGCATTATTCGAGATGAACGGTCGGGTTCGCTCATTATCCAGGGCGTAGCCGGATCGGGTAAAACATCTATCGCGCTCCACCGTGTTGCCTATCTTCTTTATCGTCATAAAGATACGTTGACCTCGAACTCTGTAGCGATTTTGTCCCCCAACAAAGTATTTGGCGATTACATATCAACCGTGCTTCCCGAGCTGGGCGAGGAACCAATAAAGGAACTGTACCTTGAAGATTTGTTTGAGCAGGTACTGGGCTCATCGCTTGCAATTGAGCCTCCGCGCTCATTTGTTGATACTGCTGATGAAGCGTGGGCTTCACGCGCTCGCTACAAGGGATCGGCAGAGTTTGCGGAGCAGGTGCGTTGTTATCTTGATGAGACAATGGCTTCCCTTTTGACGGGTGAATCACTTGTTTTCGGACGACATAGTGTTGATGGTTCTTGGATCGAAAAGCGTTTTTATAGCTACGAGAATATGTCGGTTGCTGATCGCATTGAGTCGGTAGCCTCGGATATCGTCCTTGACCTCACTGCGCAATTTTTCAAAATAGGAGCCCACGCAATGCCAACCAAGGGCGCGGTACGTGCGCAACTTGTGCGCATGCTACAGGCGAAAGACGCACTCGCGCTGTATCGTCGCTTCTTTGCTGATACGAAGAGAAAAGACCAGTTCAAGTTGGTGAAAAAAGGCGTTATTGAATGGGAAGACGCTGCCCCCCTTGTATTGTTTGAAGAATTCTATAAAGGCGTTGGAGGCTTTGCTGATATAGAGCACTTGGTGATTGACGAGATGCAGGATTTAACACCAGTCCAGCACATGATGTTGACTCGGTTGTTTTCTTGCGAGAAGACTATCCTTGGTGATTATCATCAGATGATTGATCCTGGTAACGTGATGAACCTTGAGCGCATGCAGGAGATATACGCGGATGCACGCGTTATTGAACTCAAGCGCAGCTATCGCTCGACGAGTGAGATCATGGAACTCGCCAAGCGCGTTAAGGATATTCCCGAGATTGAATCGGTTGCGCGACACGGCGGTGAGCCCGAAATCATTGCGTGCGGAAATACGGCGGGCGTTCTTGAGCGTATTGAGGAGGCAATTTCGCGGTTTGAGGCAGGGGAGCACAAAACGCTTGGGATTGTCCACAGGTCTGAAGAGCTTGCGCAGCGTTATTTTGAGTTGCTTTCGCAAAACCACCAAGTGCACTTGCTTTCGCAGGACAGCACAGCGTTTACGCAGGGCATTTCGGTGTCGTCAATTAAAATGGCGAAGGGTCTTGAGTTCGACGAGGTAATTGTCCTTGATGCTGATGCCTCGCAGTACGATTCTGCCTATGATAGGAATCTGTTGTATGTAGCCATTACCCGCGCTATGCACAAGCTTACAATCCTCTATCGTGCTCACCCAGCAAAGTTTTTGCTGGGTGGCGTGGCAGCAAATTAGGCGCGATAGTCGTTTTCGTCGGCAACTTGCCAGCCGAGTAAAGCCTCACCGATGAGCCTAAGCTCGAACGGTAGTGGCTTAACGAGCTCGCCGCGATCGATTTTTTGCGCGATTTCTTCAAGTTCGTTTTGGAGATCGAAAAATGAGATATCTTCAAACTCTTCCCAATGAGAGGCCAGATCACTCGACGGAACCTCAAGGATCTGTATGACGGTATCGAGGTAGCCACCCAAACGCTCGTTGCTAGTACGAAGATTTTCAAGAGTTGCTCTGTCGAAAACAGAGCCTTCAGCGCAATACCAGCCGAGTACGCCAGGGATATCTTCATCCATCTTGTCACTGAGAACGATGCCATGTTCTTCGAGATCGGCAAAGGTGTAGCAATCGACGAGTACTTCAGGAGTAACCAGCGCCTCGTCTTCATCGAAATCGGTCATCACAAAGATTGCAAGTGCAGTCAGGTTGTCTTCGTGATAGTCCAAGCAGATTCCGAAGTGGTAATTGGGATCGTTGTGGTAGGGACCCCAGAAGATTTCTCGCTGATTTTCAAGTATGGTTCTGGCAGTTGCTCCCATGACGTTCCTTCCGAAACAATGTGTTTTTAGAAACTATAGCACGGAATACGCAGGTCTTTTGGTGTTTCTCTCGCTTGTAAGATTTTGGTTTC
>JAVWLC010000361.1:0-2715 GCA_036638175.1 Raoultibacter sp.
ATAGTGGGTTCCTCCCCTACGCTTTTTCATGCGGCATCAACCGCTTAATACCGCCTACGACAATACCAACCAACGTACCAATTCCATAAGAGACATGGATACCCATAAAGATGACCGGCAACGCAGTCATCGTTGCATTTCTCGACGCTGCGCTACGCACCGCCACAACCGATAAGGCAATGCAGAGCAAAGCATATAAAATGACACAGCACCCGAAAGGAATCCACGAGAAAACGCACCCTGCGAGCGCCAACGCAATAATACCCAGCACGAAAACGAGCGGCACAAAGTGATGCATCTGAAAGCAATGCGGCTCAATAAAGAGGGTTCTCCCAATCCAGTACCCATTCCCATACTTTTGCTTCAGCATACTGCGAAACGAACTCCGTACATACTGTACCGATCGAATACGCGGATCAAACCAAATCCGATAGCCCTTCTGACGAATACGATAGTGAAACTCGTTATCTTCCGTGCGGCGCAGGCGCTTGTCAAAACCACCAACAGCATCGAGAACCTCCCGCCGATAAGCACCATGAAACACGGAAGGCACCTCACACCCGGCCGTCTCACCACGATAACTCGCAGCGCTGCTCCCAAACGCAGACTCCTCAGCAAGGTGGAGAGTTTCCTGCCAAGGTGTCGGGTGTTTTACCGCTGTTGGGCGCGGGCCTCCACACACAGCCTCTCCCTCTGCAAGCACAGCCATATTCGCTTCAACAAAGGTGGGCGGAATGGATGCATGAGCATCGACGCGCAGCATAACCGCCCCAGAGCTCTTTTCGATAGCGACATTCCAGCCGCAAGCCTGTATCTTTTCCGGGTTATCGGCCACCACCACACCCAAAAAACCTTCATCAACGCCGCGTGCGGCAAAGTCTTCCATAAGGGCGCGCGTGCGATCGGTTGATCCACTATCAACCAGCACCACTTCAATCAACTCATGAGGGTACGTTTGGCCGACAACCTCATCGAGAAGCGAGGGGAGATACGCCTCTTCATTCAGCGCTATCACACAAAGTGAGACGCTCCCTTTACTCAATTTTCGTAGCTGACGCTCTTCTTGTGTCATAAAGCAATTAACTTACACTCGTATATATAACGCGTAGCGCCATCGACACCAATAATCTCAGCGATGTCATCGTCTTTGATTGTTGCAGCATCTGCGCCCCAACGTATCACACCATTTTTCATAGAGGTATCGTATATTTTATCGCCAACCCGTACGTAAGCTGCCGATATCTCAGGCCCCTCCCATTCAAAAGAGAAGTTCGCCACTGCCAGTCTCGCTTCATAGGTAAGCTCAGATCCCATCCCCATATCCTGCGCTGACAAGTGCTCGACGCTGCTATACACGGGGAACAACGATGCGCTCTGCAAGTTCTCGAGATTGTAATGAAGGCCGTTTGCTGTGTAATCGGCATTTTCGAAGATAACAACATCCGGTTGGAAAATATCATAGTAATAGGGAAAGTCGATAACATTTTCGTAATCGTGCACTTCAGCTATACGCGAAAACTGATTTTGCAAGATGGTTCCCTGACTATTAAAGTAGCTTCCTTGAAACATGAGCATCGAAGGCGTATCACGATAGTCATTTTCGTAATAATTATAAACGGTATTAAACTCATTCATCTCTAAATTATCACCGTAGTGCTCAATTAACTTCCCAGGATGAGCGTCCTCTTTGATTTCATAGGTATAGGTTTCCTCATCGATCGGATAATTCGCAGCAAGCAGCGAGGTCCGGTGACGGTAAATACGATCGTAGTCAGACAGATCGACATCATCGACATTTACGCCCATTTCCTGCAGCTTATCAAGAATCATCTGAGACCCCGCATACATACCTTCAGTATTCCAGTGACCAGCATCATAAACCTTATTGAACACCTGTACACCGTCATTTTTGCGCTCAAAAATAGCGTCTGCCAGATCGATATAGTTGACGCCGCGCTCGTCAAGTGCATTGCGGAGTTTAACGTCGCTTGATGGCAATTCACCAATGGACTTGGAAACAAACTCGGGATAGATACGCGTTTTTGAAGGTGACATGACATATAAAAACGGTTTTCCGCGCTCAGCGCAAAAATCCTGCATGCCCCTTATGTAAGAGGCAAAGGCGTTAATGAATTCATCAGGATAGGAAGTATCGTCGTACCTAAGAAACACCCAGCCATCTTCACCGTATTCGTAAGTAGGATGCACCATCAAATTGAAACAGCGATCATTGAGGGTCGAAAAGGCCCCGACCATCTCATAGCGATATCCAATGCGATCAGAAAAATAGCCCTGCAATTCCTTCGTAAACGTCTTGAATCCCTCATCAAGCGTCGGAGCTTCCTGCAACATGCGATTGTCGATGTCTGAAGCCACCTGCTTATCGTGATTCATAGTAACCATCGGAACAACAACAAGGAGCGCTACCACTATCAGCATGCCACATCGCATAATAGTTACTTTTGATGAGAAAAATTTTTGCTTCATATGCCGTGCACCCTACCTTAAAATTGCGCGTAAAGAAAAGGAGTATATGTGCTATTCACCACAAACAGCACCGCCACAATAAACAGTAACGGAACACCCACAAAGCGGACAATTTCCCATGCGATCGTTCCCTCAAAGCGCTTACGCGCAAGGGCAAACACCGGCGTGGAAAGTACGACGCCAACAATGAGTAAGAAAATAATTCTGTGGTTGAAGTAATACCCAAAC
>JAVWLC010000362.1:0-2705 GCA_036638175.1 Raoultibacter sp.
AAGCGAGAAAACGAGCCCGATATCGAGTACTTCCCGATTTTGCATCGGGAGCTTGTGTTGGGTGTTCGTGCTGATCATCCGCTGGCTGACCGCGAAAGCATCAAGCCCGAAGAGCTGCGAGATTACGATTTGCTTGCATATCGACAGGGGACTCCTATCGGCGAACAGATGCGCGAAATTGTCGAGCAATACGGCCTTGATAAAACCATGCAGCTCTATGATGATGACATTACTATGTCCTCGGTTATTTCATTCGATGGAAATGTAGGAGCTATCATGCTTCGTTCTATCGGACTTAAGCTCTTTTCCAATCTCAAGACCATTCCCATTGAGGGATTTAAAAAAGACTTTTACTGGGTGTATTTGGCCTACAGTAAAAAACATATGCTTTCGCAAGCGGTCGAGTCCTTCATTGAATTTGTAAAGGTCTACGACGGTAACGAAGCGGCTGCCGAGTAATGCCTTAATCGGGCTGAGCGGGCGGATGAAGCAGAGATCACCTAGATTTCAAAACGATTACTACTCTTGATTTGGCTCGTGGATGGGGATAGTGTAAATTCCGCTGTCATTGAGACATACAGAGAGCTCGAAACCACGCTTACAATGGAACATGCAGTCTTTGCAGGGGTCTTTGTCACAGTACGCATAGGCATCATCACCCGCCAGCCCGAACACAAGTGGCTGACGCGTAGAAGGTAGGATGTAGCGCACTTGGACTCCCGTAAACGTTTTGAGGGCAAACCAGCGGATATGAAGGTCTTCTGTGAGCATCTTCCAGCGCACCTCAAGTGCGTTGGTGTTAAAGCCTCCCACCATTTTTACGGTAAACTCAATGGTTTCTGCGAGCTCTAAAGCGTTAGCGGTGTTGACCCGGGCTGTTGTGAGGCCATCGAGTGGTTCGATTGCGCTGAATGCGTAGGGAAGCTCTGCTTCGGGTGAGCGCATGTCACCGTGCAAGACAATGTCTGATCCATCATCGATTCCCAACAAGAACTGTGGTCGGGCATCTGTGCTCTCGTCTGCTGGTTGCGAAAAAAAGGGCAGGGGCGTTCGCGCAACACGCGGTTTCCCTGTCGTTTTTGCCCGCGTGGGGCTTGTTGCTCCTTTTGTCTCGCTTGGATGAGGCTGTTCTGCCGACATGCCGTTTGCCTTACTGCTTGATTTTCTCCAGCGTTTAGTTCTCGGTGTTTTGCATAGTAATATAGTTGATCAACTCAGAGCGCTTGTGTATAGCCATCTTTTCGTAGGTGTGGCGAATATGCGTGTTGACGGTATACGGTGAAATAACGAGCTTCTTCGCTATGTTGTCAGCAGTAAATCCGCGGGCGATAAGAACGAGAATCTCTGTCTCACGCGCCGAAAGCCCAAACTCTCCTGCAACTTCTGCGCAGCGCTTCTCAAGATCGGTTTCACTGGGGGGATCTGTTGTGAGCTTGGCAATATTGTATCCTTGACGGACAAGGGGGATAAGAATTGCTACCAACACGCACATGAACATGAGAGCCGTTTCGGGCGTAATAGCTGCAGCAAGATCAGGAGCATGTTCGTAGCCGATAGCCCACGTGTTACCAAATGCAATGCCTGCGCGGATGAATCCGCCGCTGAAACCAAAAGCGAGAGCAGGTGCGGCGTAGCCTTTTGAAGTCAGAATGCCGAAATACATGGCAAGGAGCACCTCAAAAACCGAGGATACGGCAAGTGCAATAATAAAAGAAGGGAAATACAGTGCTTCATCGGCCAGGAAGAGGGCAAAAGCCACAACGATAAACACAAGCAACCACGGAAAAAGCCCGAAGATATTGATCTTGCTTTTTGAGACGATGCAGATAAGTCCAATGATGAGCATAAGAAACGCCCCACCCATAGAACCATAGGTGAAGCTTGAATCGGCTGCGGGCAGTGCCTCCCAGGGGATGATTGCTACCAGGAAGTAGCACGCCATGCTTGCCGTGAAGGAAATGATGCAGACAATAATGATGGTCTTCACGCCTTTTCGCGTAGTGCTCTTTGGCAAGAGGGGAGGGAAGGGGGCTTGCTCGTTTGCTTTGTTGGCCATAGCAAAGATAAAGCCAGCAGCTAGGGGAAGAAGGCTCACGAAAACCGAAGCAAGTGGTTGCGGCAAAACGATAGTGATCGTAAAGAGCACCACCGTTGTCACGCCAACAACCGGTCCAATGTGATTGATTGAGAAGTTCGCTTTAATGCGTGCAAAGAATTCGCCCCAAAGAATCCAGAAGAATGCACTCGCTCCACCGACGATTGCCGCAAGAATGTAGGCAAGAAGGGGAGTGTCAAGTGAAAAGGCAAAGAGGGTGAGTGCGAGTGTTCCCACTGAAGCAGTTATAGGAACAGCCCAATACAGCCAGTGGTGGCTTGAAAGATAGCGCCTTCGTCCTAAAAGCAAGGGGATTAGAAATAAGCACAGTACCGAAGCACCAAGATCAATGAGCCATGAATAGGTGACGGCTTCAGCAAGCAGTGCTGTACCTACAAAGACATTAGGGACAAACCAAAGGCAGTAATGCCATGCAAGGAGCAGAGCGAATCCAAGATACTTCATGGCGGGTATTCCTGATCCCGCAAGAACCTTACCCGGACTCTCGGTTAATTCGATTCGACCCATCGGCGCACTCACCTTACTATCTAAAAAGCGATTGACGGCTGTGTACATGATTGATTATGACCCTACTATGCTCTGCATAGCT
>JAVWLC010000363.1:0-2700 GCA_036638175.1 Raoultibacter sp.
CCAGTTAAGTTCAAGAGAAAAGAGAAAGTGTAGGGTTCAACTTGCGAATCAACCCAAAAGTCAGATACTCTTGGTGTCTGACTTTTTTTTCTTTTCTTGTTGAACGTATTTTTATTGAATGGTATTCTCATAATCTGATCCGCTGACTCCGGCAGGACACTATCGGACTTACAACCCGCTGTCGCGAGATCAAAATGCAAAGGAGCTCTGCGCCGTATGTTTTACCTTTTTATGTAAACACATTTCGTGGGTAATTCAGCGCGCCTTAATTCTCTTGTTAGCAATCTAAGAGCTATCTAATCTTTATTGCATGAATCGATGCTTCTATCTCTCATCTTGAGTAGTCTGACTACTAGATGTAGCTGTTCGCACCTGATAGTTGCGGGAAATTCCACTTGAAATAGCTGGTCAACAGCTTGCCGCTACCCCAAACTAAATTTCATTGAACATCATTTCGCACTATCGGTTAGGAGCTCTTTAATGACAGAGTCAACACCAGTTTTAAGCGCAGCGGGACGTCCGCTGCCAAAACGCTGGCTTATTATCATCGCAACCATCTGGGCTGGGCAGGCTGTCTCGATGGTCACCAGCTACGCTGCAGGCTATGCAGCAGTTTGGTATATCACTGAAACCACTGGCAGTGCCATTATGTTGGCAGCCGCTACCATCTGCGCATACCTTCCGCAGGGATTGCTTTCTCCTTTTGGAGGCGTCATCGCAGACAAATACAATCGCAAGATTGTTATGATCATCGCCGATATGAGCGTTGGTATCATCTCGCTCATCTTGGGTATCTTTATCTTGATGGGGCAAGCATCCTTCGCGCTCATAATTGTCATGATCATCGTACGCAGCATCGGACAAGCCTTCCACGGGCCTGCCATGATGGCGGCCATGCCGCTGCTTGTGCCCGAGAAACACCTATTGCGCATCAACACCCTTGACCAGCTACTTATGAGTATGGCAAGCATTGGTGCACCTGCATTCGGTATCTTCTTGTACACCGTGATCGGCTTTTATTCCGTCATGTTCCTCGATTTCGTTGGCGCCTGCTTTGCTGTTTTGGGTCTCATGCTGGCGAAAATTCCAACGGTACATGATGAGACCACCGACAATCAGCACGTGCTGGCAAACCTCAAAGATGGCTGGAAGGCTCTCTCGGTAAACCGCGGACTCATGATTCTCATTGTTGGCATCACGCTTGGAATGATGGTGTTTGGACCGCTGGGAGCCATGTTCCCGCTGATGACGTATGACCACTTCGGAGGCGATGGCTACATGGCGTCGATCACCGAAGCAGCGTTTGGCGTGGGAATGCTCATCGGCTCGGTCATTCTCATGAGTTGGGGCGGCGGCAAACGGCTTGCAAGACTCATTGCAATAGCGGCCGTCATTGTTGGTGGCGCCACCATGGCGTGCGGATTCCTCTCGCCCACTATGTTCGGAGGATTTGTAGTGTTGTGCGCCATCATGGCTATTGCGTGCGCATGGTTTAACGGACCATTGATCACTCTCGTACAGAAGAATGTGCCCGAAGAGAAGATGGGCCGCGCCCTTGGTTTGACCACAGCGGCAATTGGTCTTGCCTCCCCCATTGGAGTTGCCATCGGCGGCGTTACGGCCGAAGCAATCGGCATTGCGCCCTTCTTCGTAGTTGATGGCATCTTGTGTTTGATCCTTGGCTTGTTGATCTACATCCCCAAAAGCGTCCGTGCGCTCGACAAAGCAGAGCCTGAAACACTGCCAGCAGATACGGGCGCAACAAGCGCTTTAGGCAACGAAACCGAAGCTAAGTCTTAGAATTCTTACCATGCGCACGGGATTACGCATCCCGTGCGCATGAGAGGTTGCGTCACCTGCGGACGTCTTCTAGCTTGGTTGTTCGGTATTGCCAGGCAACCCTAGCTTCTACCGCTTGAGCCGTAAGCAGCGTGTTTCCGGTTGCCGAAGCGGCTACCTTTGCGGGCATCCCGCTTGAGACGCTCAAGGACTTCGCCCTCTTCCGAGCCTTCAACCTGGGCCCGAAGCTTAACCACCTGGTCGCGCAAACGAGCAGCCTCTTCGTAGTCCATGTTCTTCGATGCCGAAGCCATGTCATCTTCCATCGACGATAAGATGCGCAGCACTTCTTCGCGCGAAAGCTCAGCGAGCTCCTTGTTTACCTGCTCGGCAGTGGTGTTGCCCACTTCCTCTTTCACATAACTCATGATGTCGTTGATGGCTTTGCGGATGGTTTCAGGTTCAATGCCATGATCGGCGTTGTACTGCATCTGAACCTCACGGCGGCGGCGCGTTTCATCAATCGCACGCTTCATCGAATCAGTTACGCGATCAGCGTACATGATGACCTCACCCGAAACATTTCGAGCGGCGCGGCCAATGGTCTGAATGAGCGAACGGTGGTTGCGCAGGAAGCCTTCCTTGTCGGCATCGAGAATGGCAACCAGCGATACTTCGGGCAGGTCGAGTCCCTCACGCAGCAGGTTAATACCCACCAGCACATCAAACTCGCCGCGACGCAAATCGCGCAGAATTTCAATGCGCTCAAACGTTGCAATGTCTGAGTGCATGTAGCGCGCCTTCACGCCCTGGTCCAGAAGGTGATCGGTCAAATCTTCCGCCATCTTTTTCGTGAGCGTTGTGATCAGCACACGCTCATCGCGAGCGGCCCGCTCTTTGGCCTCATCGATGATATCGTCA
>JAVWLC010000364.1:0-2694 GCA_036638175.1 Raoultibacter sp.
TGTACAATGGGTGGTACTAAATTCTACTAAAATGTGCTTTTGGCATCCGTATCATTATATTGGTTTCATCATGATGGTTACTCTCGGCCAATGACCGTGCCATCCATTGCATTGATCGATAACAGGATATCGCGGTGCAATGTGTTGGGACGCATCCAAGAGTTCGGATCGGGCTCAGAGCATTGCTTCCCGTAGAAATTCCATACAGGTATCAACTCGAAACCGTTTGGGTTATCCTTGGCTCTAACGCGCAAATAGCTGAGAGAGATACGATCGATGGGATAGGACATAGTCATGCCATAGGTTGATAGACTATATTCGTTTTCATTCATCATACCCGTTTGCAGAAGCCCCGGCTTTGCAAGCTCAAGAATCTGCTCAAAGGGAAGCAGTTCAACATTTTCCTGCTTTACCTTTCCCGCCATGCTTGGTGCGGTGTACTTGATACTTGCAATATGACCATCCTTGACCACTATAGCCAGCGTTTCATAGTAACCGATAATGTAGCCAATCGCATCAATATCCTCTGCAGTAGGTGTGGCGTTTATGGGGTATGTGCCGTGAGTGACGGCAACCCCGTCCACCACTCGCGCAAACAGGTAGCCGTAAGTACCGTATCGCCGAGTTTGTGGCTTCTCGCCTTTGTAATTCGGGTCGTTCAGCTTTCTGATCTCTGCATCCGTGAGTTGTTTGTAGCTTAGACCTATTCCCGCTTGGATAAGCGCCATATCGGGGGCAAACCGCTCGACTGTTTGAAGCGCAAGCTCGGTCGCATCTGCGAAAGGGTAATCGGTATCCGGCGCGGTTTCACCCTCACACGGCCACAGCCACATGCAGGCGTATGTAGCGCAGTCTTCTTTTTTCGCAAGCGTAATGTCTTCATACTCTATATAACTACCACAGCTCTGCGTATCAAAATAATGGTTAGCGGCTGATAGCCGCAGGTTGTTGCGCTCGCTTAATGAGTGCGTGGTATTGCTTTTGTTTTCCTCCGATATGCTGTCGAATGGTTCTATCGTCATCTCGGTCAATCCAACGGCATCGGCGACATTTCGAAGCATTTCCTCCGTAACGGGAATGGTATGATATTCATAGGTGTTTAGGCATTTAACGGATGGGACTTGCACCTGCGCGTCGATCACAAACGTGCTTAGACCGCTTTCCGTCTGAAAAGACTCCAGCGTAATGTGTTCCGGCGCGTTTACCTGCTCCGCGACCATTTCCGCACAGGCAGTGCTGCCCAATAGGCACAAGACCAAGGCCATGATTCCAAAGCGTTTCATTTATTTTTCCTCCTTCATGGTCGGTTGTACGGTAACATGCCATTCTTCCTTCAGCCAAGTATTGTTTGGTTCCTCGCGCAGATACTTGTCATCAAGTGTGACCTCCCAGTTGGCTATGTTCAAAACCAGCTCATACTGCTCTGCCCTTCTCATGTTGTCTGTCATTTCCATCGTTCCGATAAGCGAACCGTCCGGTTGGGGAAGCCATATCTCGCCAAAGCTGCCGGGGCATTCCTTACCGTCGATCGAGACGCTTATAATCGACGCCTTTGCAGTAAGGATCTTTGCTTTTCGCTCTTGAGCCAGTTCCGCATAGGTCGGGACATCGTCTGGAATGGCTTGCTCTGTGCCAAGATGTAGCGAATAGCCAGCCAACTCGTGAACAGAGGTATCGTTGGCGATCAGAACAATATTGCTCCCCTCTGCGGGTCGAATGCGAATTGTGCCGTACAGCCCTGGGAAATCCCCGTCCTTCTTGTAAATAACGTCCTCGATGGTATAAACCACGTCACCAAGCTGCTTGCTCTGCCTCATGATCGCTTGGTCGCCCGCTTGAAGCTCTTGCTGCCAGTTGCCGCCATAGAACCAACCAAATATATCAGCCGTTAGTCCTTCGTAGACAGCATAGGCCACAGCACCAAGCAGCAAAACAATGACCAGTACGAGAGCGAAAACCCTCCGTCCTCGCTGAGCGTATGCTTTGCGCTCCTCAGCGCGAATATTTGCAACTGCCCGTCCAATCGCATGATCAATTCCCTGCGGTGTTTCAGGAAAAGCGCCTGCTAAAATATCATGATTCGTTTTCATTAAACTTCCTCCTCGGTTAGCCACTGCCGTAATTGCTGTCTTGCCCGAAAAAGGCGGTTTCGCACCGTGCCCTCTGGGCGTTTGAGTATGGAAGCAATTTCTGCGGTTGAGAATCCCTCCAAATAGTGCAGCACCAGAGGGAGGCTTAGTTCTGCTGGCATCGCGTGAAGTGCCTCGCGAAGCGCCTGGTTTTCTTCGCTTTGGTCAGAAAGGATGATCATGGATTCGTCCAATTCCGTCTGAGGATGATTGCGTCTTTTGCGCAGCATGCTTTTGCTCTCGTTTGCAACAATGGCAGAGAGCCACGCTCGCATTGAGGCTTGTTTCACGAGCGTAGCTTTCTTGTGCCAAGCTTTGCATACCGCTTCTTGTACGGCATCTTCGCAATCAGCGCTATTGTGAAGATGCACAAATGCGATGTGATACATCAGGTGTCGGTACTCATAGATGGAGGTGCAAAATTCATCTTCCGTCAATTTCTTGTCCGCCTTTCCGCAGGTCGTGCTGCTCTTTTGAATGCGCATTCACCAAATAAGAAGCGCGAGAGTGCCAAAATGCTCATTTCATTTGAAATTTTCCCAGCTTTGCCGCCAAACAAAGCGTA
>JAVWLC010000365.1:0-1605 GCA_036638175.1 Raoultibacter sp.
AAACCACTCGATCAACCAGGTGCTCATCCGAACCGTCAACACCACACTGACCTCGCTTATTCCTGTTATTGCCATGCTGCTCTTTGGCGGTGAGACGCTCAAGGACTTCGCTTTTGCTATGACAATCGGCCTTGTGTGTGGTTCGTACTCTTCGGTTGCTATTGCTGCGCCGCTCTACTGCATGTGGAAAACGCGCGAGCCGCGTTATGCAAAACTCGTCAAGAAGTACGGGCCTGAAATTGGACGTTTTGAGTTTGCACATCCAAATGCTAGTACGCCGGTTATGACAACGAAGAAAGCTGCGAATGTTCAGGCTGCTCCCGCTGCAAAAGAGCAATCTGCGGCGGCGAGTTCGAAAAAGGCAACAGAGGCACAGGCATCGAAAAAGAAGAACAACGGTGGATACCCGTATCGCCGCAAGAAGAAATAATGTCGAGCAACGGTTGGATTGGAGCTAAACAATGAGACAGGGTAGTGCCCCTAATTTCTGTCCACCCGTTGAAGAGGGTGTAGCATTCACGTTTGAAGATGAAGAAGGCGAACTTCTTAACCTCGAATTTTTGGGACTCATCCTTCATAACGAAAAAAGCTACGGCTTCTTCTTCCCGATCTCCGAAGATACTCCTGCGGGTTCATCAGGTGAAATCATTGTGCTTGAAGTGACCGAGCTTGATGAAGAAGGACAGCCTGCTTCGTTTGAGCTTGTTGATGATGAGGCTATTGCCGCTGAAGTCTACGATGACTTCCGTCGTGCAACTGCGGAGCTCTATGACTTTGAGTAACCCCGTCCTCAGCTGAGTGAAATGGTAAGGCCGCTACCTTTCGAGTAGCGGCCTTTTTCTATCGTATCGCGGTTTAGACTCGAGCTTCGGTTTAAAACTCGATAGGCTCCCAGCTGCCGTCAATATCGCACATCCATGCTTGAGGATCCTTTACTGAGAAGAAGGTGAGTACGGGATCGTTTTCGGTGTCGTAGCTTTCACCTAGTCCAACCATATGCTCATAGCCCGCACGACGTACGTCAGCATTGGCCTCGTCGATGAGTTCAGCTTTGCCGCGCAGAATTATCCAGCCGTGTCCTGGGTGCCAGCCCGAGAGCTCAAATTTTGGATTGACCTCTAGCTCGTGGTAAACGTCCTTGGTTGTAGCCGTGCAGAACCAGATTTTACCGTCTTGTTCAGCTGCAAAGCTGAAGGGACGGACGTGGGGTTGATCTCCTTCGCAAGTAGCAAGGTACCAAGCAGGGATATTGGTGAGATAGGACAGAACTTGTTCGTTTCCGGTCATGGGTAGATCCTTTCAATTAGCGTGGCAAAAAGTTTGTTGCAATAACAGCGGCGAGCATGAGTGTGAGAACTATGAGCGCGTTGCGATCGAGCGGCCCGTATTGGAGAGGTGAAAGGCGCGTTCGTCCTGGCCCCCCATGGTAGCAACGGGCATCCATGGCAAGCGATAGTGTCTCAGCGTGTCTGAAGGCACTGGTGAACAGCGGGACTATAAGCGAGGTGAGCGTTCGCAGTCCCCCCTTAAAGGGGCTTGTCGCAAACGTGGCACCGCGACTGATCTGCGCATGATAAATCGTTTGTATCTCGTTGGTGAATTGGG
>JAVWLC010000365.1:1615-2688 GCA_036638175.1 Raoultibacter sp.
AAGTGCAATACCCATAATCATCGAAAGCTCGTGGGCAGGAACACCTATGCGGGCAAATGGCTTAAGGAGATATTCAAACGCATCGGTGATATCAAGCGTTGCGGTTGTCAGCGTGAGAAGACTCATGCTGACAAGGAGTAAAAACAATCGGACACCAATAAACGTAGCTTGAATGAGGCCTGCCTCGCTCACGGTAAAAATCCACCATTGGAAGTAGACGGTGCCACCCTGAACAAAGAAGACGTTGAGGAGTGCGGTAAAAACAAGGAGGAATGCAAGGGGCGCAATCGAGCGAAAGGC
The DNA here is from genome assembly GCA_036638175.1 of Raoultibacter sp. Lineage (GTDB taxonomy): Bacteria > Actinomycetota > Coriobacteriia > Coriobacteriales > Eggerthellaceae > Raoultibacter. The sequence continues at coordinate 1,916 of JAVWLC010000365.1, forward strand.
TTTCCCGAGTGGAATTTTCGCAACCAAAAAGAAGCCGATGGTGAAAGCACCACACAAAGCGAGTCCCCAAAATGATTGGGCAACAAAAATAATGGCCATCAGCACAAATGAGAGCAGCAACTTTGCTCGGGGATCCATGCGGTGGATCGGGCTTGTGCCAGGCCAGTACTTGCCAAATGTTGCTTTCTCAGGCACGATTGCCACCTGCTAGCCCTGTTTCATAGTGCACAGCAATAGCATCAGCAAGTGATTGCGTGTTGTAAAGCTTGTCGGCAAGTGTGATGTCATGGTCGCGCAGATCCTGAGCGAATTTCTGGGCTGATGGCACGCCGAGTCCGATAGCGCGAAGCGCCTCAGCGTCGGCAAAAACTTCTTCAGGCGTGCCAAGCGCAAAGATGGTGCCTTGCTTGAGCACGAGGATGCGATCACAAAAACGTGCGAGGTCATCCATGGTATGAGAAACCATAACCACCGTGAGACCTTGGCTGTGAAGCTCGGCGATGAGCTCAAGGAAATCGTTGCGCGCGGCGGGATCGAGTCCTGCAACGGGCTCATCCAAGATCAGCTTTGAGGGGCGCATAGCAAGCACGCCCGCAAAAGCAACGCGACGTTGCTGTCCGCCCGAAAGCTCAAAGGGGCTCTTGTCGCGCAGTTCATCGAAGTCAAGAGCAACCTGAGCGAGCGATTCCTTAACGCGTGCATCAACGTCTTCCGGGCTCAGCCCCATATTGCGCGGACCAAAGGCTACATCGTCATAGACGGTTGCCGCAAAG
>JAVWLC010000366.1:0-2667 GCA_036638175.1 Raoultibacter sp.
AGCACCAAACTGTGAATAACAGGGGCTATCGAGCAAATTTGGGTGACACCATTGATCCCAAATTAAGGTGTGTAAGAGCCCAAATCGGGGGTGACACCCTACCAACCAGCGGATGTTATCGAACCAATGGACGGGGCCTACCGTACCAATACGGGGGTGTTATACCTCTGCAAGCCATTGTCACCAAACAGCTTTTCGCTCTCTTTATTGTAGTTAGCGTATTAAAGTTTTTATTGTTTTTAACGGTGCGCTTTCGCGGTTTACAAAGGCAAAAAAATGCGGGACTCCCTGGGGTGCTAATAACGTTGCAGCGGTAGAGCACAGAAGAAAATTTTTCCCGATAGCTAACCAATGCAGCGACGACTCACGGAGTCAGACAGAAGACGTTCAACACGTACAAAACCACATGGCTAGATCAGGAACCAAAAAAAGGGGTCTACCGTACCAATTGAGGGGTGCTAACGAGCAATTTTTCTGTATGGCTGAGGGGGTCATCCCTCTAAAGGAGTCGCTGCTGAAAAGCTATCGAGACAAAATTCGGACTGGGTGCGGTTTTTTGCTCTTTACGCTAAAAATTTCCCAAAACAAGGGAGCTATCAGCACAAATTAAGGCTTGCAACGTACCAACTGAGGGGTGTTGAAGTACCAACACCCGGCATCTTTCGTACCAATCAAAGGGTGGCATTGCTCTATAAGTTGTTGATAACAAACAACTAAATTAAGCCCTTATGGTATCTATGCCTCTAGGTATCTATGTTTTTACGGCGCGCACGATGAGCAAGTGCACACCTATTGCAATCCTGCAAAAAAGTGAATAAATTCCGGGGTGATAATCCGTTGGCAATCAATAAATTTTTCTCAAATCGGCTCCAGGATCAGGAAAATTCCTTGTCTTGGTTAGGGCAACAAAAAGGGCGAAGCCATGGCCAAAGACGTTGAAGCAGAAGAATTCAATCTGCCGATGACCGATGCTGACCGGCAAATTGGCCTGTCTGGCTTCCCTGACCCCGAACCTGATTCGAAAAAGCGATTTCGCCGCGTCAACGTCAGAGCAGCAAAAGCTCGGCCTGAGTCCATCAGGAAGAACTATCCGCTCATCCATTCGTTGACTGCAACATTGCAGACAAATCATCAGCAGAAGCTGATGAACATGATCATCAAGTGCGTCCAGACGCAAGAGCGCGATGCTGATGGTTTTTGGTCGATGCCATTTTCGGATTTGAAGGTTGCACTCAACCTCAACACCAACAATCGCACCCACATCTCTGCAGTCGCAAATTCGATGCAGGAGATCAAGATGCACTTCGACATGGCGTCGAAGGATCTGAAGAATCCCAAGCTGGTGTGGATTGTGTTCGTGCCGACCATCCTGTACGAGTCAGGCGAAGTGCGCTTCAAGATCAACAGCGATGTTGAGCATCTTTTTTCTAAAGACCATCGATACGCGTTGCTCGAAGAGCGCGAGATGGCCGCTCTCAAGCTTCAGTGCTCGGTACGGCTGTACGAACTCGTCTGCCAGGATGCTGGTATCCAGCACTCCGCACTGATGCCATGGGAAATGCTGCGTGGCCTGATCATGGCCAAGGACATTCCGAAGAAGGCCGAGACATGGAGCGGCTTCAGCGAGCGATATTTGATTCCATCGATCCATGAGGTTTCGATGCAGACCCGGTTCAACGTTGAGCTGGATGTCATCAAGCGGGGCAAATTCGTTCATCAGGTCCGTCTGCTGATCAAGCTGAAAAACAACCGGCAAGAAGTTCTCTCTGGCATCAGCGAAACACCTGCGCATGCTCAGATGCGTGGCTTCCTTGAAGGCTGGCCTCTCCCTAACGGTGACATCCTCAGCCTTTTCGGTAAGTACTCCATCGAGGACATACAAAACGCATACGCCCACACGCTGTACCGCTCGAAGTTTGAAAAGTACCAACTCAAGCACCCACACAAGTATTTTTTGCGTAGCTTGGAGCACAAGTATTTCAAGGACTACCCCGATTGCGCGAAGGTGATGGGACTTATCTTCGTCTCGGCTGTTCGCAACGAAGTTGATGACGTAGTGCCTGATGCCCGCAGGTCTAATGTCGAAGACACAGTGACGATTGAAGATATCGATAGGCGAGTCATGCTGCGTCGGCAAACCGAGCTACAAGGGATGGTTGATGGCATGCCTGCAGAGCAGCGCCATGCTCTGTTCTCCAAGTACAACGACACGCTGAAGGATGATCGATTCAAGCTCAACATCGGACGGCGCAACCGTGCCGGAAGCATGTCGATGTTCAGGCACTGGTACGGTGAAACGGTCTATGGTGCCATTTCTGCCGAAGAGCGTGAGTTGGCAAAGCAAGCGATCCTAGCTGAGGCCGTGGCGACTACCTACTGAGTTTGGTCTTGCATTTTTAACGATGCCGGTACTCTGGTTGTCAGTCACAACAGGAGTCCAGCATGTTTCAGACCGCCGATCTATTTGGGTTTGTCGCACCAGCAATTCAGCCAGGTGCGAAGGCAAGTGCCAAGGCCAAGCCCTTCATCATCGACATCAATGCCAAAGCACCGATTCCTGCTGCTGTCCGTGCACAGCTGAAAAGGGATGCACAAAACGTGCGCGCCTGCGCTGAGCGCAAAGGCCTGAGCATGGACCACTGGGAAGAAATGGATGAGGTAGACCAT
>JAVWLC010000367.1:0-2664 GCA_036638175.1 Raoultibacter sp.
ACCGTTTCCCGGAGCCATAGAGCGAATCAAAGGAACAATCATGATGAGACCGAAAAAGCCGTACACGACAGAAGGAATGCCCGCAAGAAGCTCAACCCCAGGCTTCAAGAAACGTGACACTTTCGTACTTGCAAAACGTGAAAGAAAGATGGCGCACAAGATGCCAATCGGCACACCAACCAGCATGGCTCCTGCTGTCACGTAGATGCTACCGACAATCATCGGGAAGATGCCATAAATATCGTTGCTCGGACGCCATGTTGTCCCAAACAAAAAGTCAGGAAGTCCAATTTGCGCTATGGCAGGTAAACCATTCGCGAAGAGAAAGATGCAAATGAGAGCTACCGCGAGGATCGAAATCCCCGCGGAAGCCATAAAGAACACCTTCGCTGCACCTTCTTTTATGTGAGTCTTAGTCATGTGAAGTACCCAGCTAGGCTACGCTTCGCCTAAGCGAGCGCATCCTCCCATGAGGTGAAGTCGCCGACATAGATGCCCTTGATCTGATCGCTGGTCAGGTTGCTGATTGAAGCATTCTTGTTCACGATAACGGCGATGCCGTCCTGAGCGATAACCGTTGCGGTCAGGCCACCAGAAATCTCAGAATCCTTGAGTTCACGTGATGCCATACCGATGTCGCAGGTGCCTTCGGTAGCCATGTTCATACCCGTGGTTGAGTCAGACTGCTGCACTTCGATGGAAACGTTAGGATTGAGAGCCTTGTATGCCTCAGCAAGCTTCTCCATAACAGGAGTAACCGAGGAAGAGCCAGCGAGAACAACTTTGCCGCTCTTGCCTGATGCGGTGTAAGCAGCAGCGTTATCAGCAACTGCGATGTAGCCATTGTCTTCAACGACCTTCTGACCGTCAGAGCTCATGATGAAGCTGACGAAATCTTTTGCAGCATCAGACATGTTGTCCTTGGTTGCAATGTTGAAGGGACGAGAGATCTTGTACTCGCCGCTCTTTACGTTGGCAGCCGTTGCCTGAGCACCATCGATATCAAGCGCCTTGACGGTGTCATTAAGAGAACCAAGTGAGATATAGCCAATTCCGTTCTCGTCACCAGAAACCGAAGTCATCATGACCGAGGTAGAGTTCGTGATCGATGCAGAAGTGGTAGTCATGTCAGCTTTTTCACCACTCGAATCTTTTTCTTCGATACCAAAGAGCTCGACGAAAGCACCGCGCGTACCAGAACCATCTTCGCGGGAGTATACTGAAATCTGACCGGAGGGGGATGTCTTGGCCGAGGAGTCCAAACTGCTGTTTGCAGACGCATCGTTATTTGAGCAACCCGCAATTGCAAGGGCACCAAATGCGAGCAACGCACACATCACAGCACCGATAAGCTTCTTCTTCATTTCTTTCCTTTCAAACCACACTACTCATTGAGATTGATTATTTCGTTACAAGACCATAGTCTCGCTACGCCATCAAAGCCGTGTTTGACGCGCATCAAATTTAGGTAAATTCTCGTGGTCTGATACAGCGAAGTTGGCTGCGAGGACAATTCGATTATCAAATCCCTGTAAACCAATCAAGAAAATAGAGGAGTATCCCCAGTTGTAGGTGCAGATTACTCAGCAAATCGCTACGCTAATCTACAATATTTGGGCAGCAATTTTCACCCTTCTCGCGCGCTAAAGCGGTACAATAAAGGCTCAAAAGCCGTTTGAGGGGAGTCAAACATGAAGCTATCAGCGCGCAATCAGCTTAAGGGGACCATCACCGCAATCCACCCAGGCGCCGTAAACGCCATTGTCATCATTGAACTCGGTAGCGGGGAGCAAATTACGTCAACTATTTCTATGGGAGCACTCAAAGATCTCAAGCTTGAAGTTGGCAAACAAGCCTATGCTGTCATTAAGGCTTCAAGCGTTATGATTGGTGTCGACGACTAGTTGACTTTGAGAAAACACACGAAAGCGGCCCCGATGAAGTCAGTCATCGGGGCCGCTTTTTTGCTATGACAGCTTTTATCTCAACGCGCTTTCTAAGCGCAGCAGCCTCTCAAAAGAGCAGAAAGCTCTTCTTTATTATTAAAAGACCGCTCTTCCTTTGATCCTACCGCAACAATGCTTCCCACCCAATCGTCTTTCCCATACCGTGCTGTCTTAACAAGAACGACAGGAGAAAATCCTTCATCATCAGGAGTTTCTTGCTTGGTGAACCCATAATCGAGATCGCGAAGGATGCGGTTCATAACAGCAACAAGCTGATCGCTTCCCGCATACTGCACGACACCAGCTTCGCTGTTAAAAACAGCGTCGTTGGCAACATACATCGAGCGAATGCGTTCCTTGCGAACTCGTTCCGACCGGATGATGAGGACAATCGCCAAAACCACGACAGCCCACCACACAATACTGAGTACAAGGTCAAGTGGCTTATCAATATGGTTGAGACCAAGGTAGAACCAGAGCCACAGCAGGAAAGCTGATACCACTACGAGAACAATTGCTATTATCCAGTTGCTCTTTTTCATTTATGCGTTCCTTTCCTCATCGTTGTTCCGCGTTTCACGGTTGGTATCGAGAAAAGTACGCTCAATGCCATTCAAAGCACCAATGAACTTCTGACGACGAACGATAACAACGAGACCATACAAAAGTGTCAAAATGATGCCCAATATAATGTAGCAGTGTACCCAGCAGGATGGAT
>JAVWLC010000368.1:0-2661 GCA_036638175.1 Raoultibacter sp.
GGCAAGAAGCGTACAAAAGACACAGGTGAACCAGGTGTATCCAGCGCCTGCAACAATAATGCCTGAAATAGCAATCACCTCGGCTGGAAAAAAGATTTGTTGGCAAGCGACAGCAAACGCCATGGTTCCAAAGGATGCGAGGATGGGAAGGCAGAAAAACAAAGAGTGCTTGGTGCGCTCAAACCATCGGGGAGCTGCTGCCATTAATAACGCTAATGCCAACAGTCCGAGCAACCAATAAATGCGCATATTTCCAAGTGCATCAAGTCCTAAGTAGGGAAGCGCAAATCCTGGCGAATGTCCAAAAAGATCAGCCCATGTGACTAAAAAAGCCCAGCCGATCCCTACACAGAGGACAGTCTGGAATTGTTTTAAACGATTCATGAGTTCGAAAGATCCCTTTACTCGATGCGGGTTCAGCCATCATACGGTTTGCGCTGCTCGATGGCAATATCCCCCTTTTTGGGGATGCCTCTGATTTGCGAATTCTCCCTTTTCGGCGATTTTCGAAACCGCTTTATGCCCCCATGATCAATCTTGCAATTGTTGTTCAAATAGAGGAGGGAATATGTACGACACACAAAAGGATTCTTTGAGGGCTGCACAAACTCGTCGTGGTTTTGTCAAGACCGCAGGCGCGGCGCTTGCCGGAGCTGCGGTCATGGGCCTTGCAGGATGCGCTTCTGGAACGACAGCCTCAAGCGCACAATCTACTCCTGGTGACAACCAGGCATGGGATGAAGAGTTCGATGTTATCGTAGTTGGTGCGGGTATTGCTGGTAATGCTGCGGCGCTGACTGTTGCAACAGAGGGAGATGGTGCAAAATGTCTTCTGATTGAAAAAGGTCAGCTCCCAAGTGGTAATAGTCCGTTTTGTAAAGGTGATTCTATCTGGACCAAAGACCCTGAAGCGCTGACTGAGTACATGAAAGAGATGGCTCATGGGACAACTCCCGATGATGTACTTGCAGCGTACGCCAAGGGGTGCTCAGAGATTTATGATTGGGTACTTGAACTAGGTGCCAATAAAGAAGAGATGAGCATTACGGAACCGAAGACGCGTGAGCAAGCTGAGGAGATTAATTCTGAGTATCACGAATACGAGCATTCTTATGCATTCGGCTATTTTGCTATTGGCAAGAAAAAGGACGTTGAAATAAAAGGTCCTGACCACGTGCAAACGTTCCTTCAGCAAGCAGTTGCCGAACGATCGGATCTCGTGGATTATCGCGTGTCAACACCACTTGTTGATTTGGTGCAAGACCCTGCGACAGGCGCAGTTATCGGTGCGGTTATTGGCGGTAAAGAAGAGAAGCGGGTTAAGGCAAATCGCGGTGTCATTATGTGTCTTGGCGGTTTCGAACATGATCCTGAGATGATGCAGAATTACCTAGGTCAAGGTGCCGCCATCCCTGGCGCGGGTTCAATGAATACGGGGGATGGACATCGCATCTGTTCGCGTCTTGGGGCTGATTTCTGGCATATGAACAATTGTGCAGGGTTCTGGATGACTGGTCGCAACCTTGAAAACACTGCGTCGTCGAATCCACCGATTTTCAAGCCGGCTCCCAAAGGATTTGGCATTACGGTTGGCATCAATGGGCGTCGTTTTTATATGGATTGGGATGGCTACAATGTACGCGAAAAATATCCGTGGATGTCGGATATGAGCGTTCACGTGGGCTCACGTCATGGCCATATGCAATTTGGTGGCGAATGGCCGCACTTGCCCATGCCTTCCACTGCATGGTTTGTTTTTGACTCAGAAGGCCTTGCTAAAGGTGCTATTCCTGCATCTGCTACGACAGATCCAGAAAAAGATGGTTATGCTCATAAAGCTGACAGCATCGAAGAGCTTGCATCCAAGATGGGAGTGCCTGTCGAGGAGCTCGTAACAACGGTTGATCAGTGGAATGAGTGCTGTGCTAACGGGAAGGATATTTTCTTCCATCGTCCAGAAAGCACACTTGTGCCAGTATTGGCACCTCCGTTCTATGCACAGCTTTGTGCTCCGTCGTTCCTAAATACCGATGGCGGTCCTGTTCGTGATGCACAGGGAGCCATTCTTGATTACGAAGGAAATCCGATTAAGGGACTCTATTCTGCAGGTGAATTTGGTTCTATCTGGGGTCATTATTATGAGGGTGGCGGTAACGTTGCTGAGTGTTTGGTGTTTGGCAGAATTTCTGCTCAGAGCGCAATCACGAACGCCTAACACTAAGCATTTCATGTAAATCAAAGTGGCTCGACGGTGATACTGATGTCGAGCCACTTTTTAATGTCGTTGAGTTAGGCGTATCGACATATTTTCGACTACGTTTCGAATAATTCGTATACGTCTTCTTTCGAATGGATGCCAAGTTTTGCGTACAGGTGTCTAACATGGGTTTTTATCGTGTTCTGCGACAAGAAAAGACCCTGTTCAATTTCGATGCGGCTCTTTCGTTGTGCAATGAGTCCAAGAATTTCCATTTCACGTTCGGTGAGGCTATAGGTTTTACCGAGTTCTTCGCAGCGGTCCATGAGCTGTTCGCGGGGGCTTGGCACATGGATGCTGTTTTCGAGACTGATGCCTGATGCGCCCCAATCGGCATTCACTGATTTCTCGCTTATCCAAATCAGGGCGCAGACCAGCAGCAAAACAATCCCTATAACAGAGAT